>JBDSKT010000042.1:0-19659 GCA_039916765.1 Sphingomonas sp. | reverse complement strand
TCGGCTCCTCCACTGCGTTTCGGCCCTGACGGGTGTGCTGGGCCGCCTTCGGCGGGCCTCTCCGTTCGCTCTTGCCGCCCACCCCCGCTTCCGGGGGAGGCCATGGGGTTTTTGGGGGCGGTGACGGAGGCTTGCAGTGGCTGTTCCCAACTCTTCCCGGACGCGCGGCGGCGGTGGTGGTCGCGGTGATGCCAGGGCTGCGACTGGCAGCGCGGTCGGTGCCAAGCGGCGCGGTGCGCGCGGGAAAGGGACTGCCAAGCGCTCGGGCGGAGGCGAGACGACAGCGCCGAAGCGAGTCGATCTGTACGCCGAAGTGACGGCGCGGATCGTCGCCGAACTTGAAGCCGGGCGGGTGCCGTGGGTGCAGCCGTGGGGCAAGGTCGGTAGCGCTGCCGCCGGTCTGCCGTGCAACGCGCTCACCGCGCGCCCCTATTCCGGCATCAACATCCTCATTCTGTGGGGCGCGGTTATCGCGCAGGGCTTCCCGTCGCAAGGCTGGCTGACCTTCAAACAGGCGTTGGAGACCGGCGGATCGGTCCGGAAAGGCGAACGCGGCACGACCGTCGTCTATGCCGACCGCTTCGTACCCGAAGCCGAAAAAGCGCGCGCCGTCGAAACCGGCGGCGACGCCAGAAGCATCGCGTTCCTCAAACGCTTTACCCTGTTCAATGTCGCACAGTGCGAGGGGCTGCGCCCCGATCTCGCGTCCGAGCCGATCCCCTTGCCCGAGCGCGAGATCGTGCCCGTCGCGGAACAGGTCATCGCCGCGAGCGGCGTCGATTTCCGCATCGGCGGCGACCGCGCCTTCTATGTGCCCGCATTGGATTTCGTGCAGGTGCCGCCGCAACCGGCTTTCTTCGAGCAGATCAACTATTACCGTACCTGCCTGCACGAACTGACCCACGCCACCGGCCACCCCGCGCGGCTCGACCGCAAGCTGGTCAATGCGTTCGGCTCGAACGACTATGCCCGCGAGGAACTGGTCGCCGAAATGGGGTCGGCCTTTCTGTGCGCGTCGCTCGGCATCGTCCCGACCGTGCGCCACGCCGATTATCTGGCGTCATGGCTTGCCGTTTTGCGCGAGGATAACCGGGCGGTCTTCCGGGCCGCGAGCGCCGCGAGCAAGGCGGCGGACTGGCTGCTCGCGCGGCACCGCGTGGCGGACGATGCGGCGCAGGATCGCGCGGGCGCGGGCGATAGCCAAGCAGCGAGGACGGCATGACCGCCGCCGCCCCTGCCGCCGACCGCGCGTGCGACCCCGCCTTTGCGGTCGAGCTGACCGCCACGGGCACGCAGTCGCTGATCCCCGGCGTCACCCCGATCACCGCGCGTGACCGGCTCGCCGCCCGCGTCGCCGCGCCGCTCGAACCCAAAAAACCGCAGCGCCCCTGCGACCTCGGATTGTTCGACCTCAATGCGCGGCTCTAACTCGACCTCTTCCAGCCGAAGGACCTTTAGTGATGGACTTGCTCACCCCGACCTTACGCGCTGCGTTGCGCGCCAATGCCGCCGCGCGGGACGATGCCTTGCGCGCAGCCGCTGCCGCCGAACCGGACCCCGCGCCAGTGGTTAAATTCTTCAATCCGGTAGGCGCGGCGACATGGCTGGCGACCGAACTCGACAGCGATGGCGAAACGCTGTTCGGGCTGGCCGACCTTGGCTTCGGCTGTCCCGAACTTGGCGCGTTCAGCCTTCGCGGAATTGCCGCGCTGCGGTTGCCGTTCGGTCTTGGCATCGAGCGCGATCTCGGCTTTGCCAGCCTCGTACCCCTGTCGCTCTGGGCCGACGCTGCGCGCGCGACAGGGTCGATCAGCCAAGCAGAAGCGGCGTTCGCCGACGCGGAAATCTGGCTGCGCGCCTCGCTTGCATATCTCGAAACCAATCAGCTTCCGCCTCCCGATGGGGGCGGCTGAGGGTTCCCATCAAAGGTTCACTTTGATGGCGTCCCTGACGCGCGGGCGCGTTTCGCCCGCAATCGAACCGGTCCCACCCACCGTTGCAAGATCGACGGGACCGGCACTCACAAGGAGTAGACCCATGAAACTCGACTTTATCGCGCTCGACAAGCTGGTCGTGAGCAAAACCAACATGCGCTATGGCAGGCGCGCGCCCGACGTGACCGATATCATGCCCAGCGTCCGCAAGCGCGGCGTTATCCAGCCGGTCATCGTGCGCCCCAATTGCGCGCCCGATGGCTATGAAATCGTCGCGGGCGCGCGGCGCTTCACCGCCGCCAGCATCGTCGCCGACGAGCGGCGCGCGGCGGGCGAAACGCTCGAACCACAGGACTGTCTGTTGCCCTGCGCGATCCTCGACCGCGGCGACGATGCCGATGCGGTCGAGGCGTCGCTGATCGAGAACATCGCGCGGCTCGACGCCGACGAGGTGACGCAGTGGGAGACGTTCACCCGGCTGGTCCGCGAAGGCCGCAGCGTCGCGGACATCGCCATGACCTTCGGGCTGCCCTGCGGCAGCGATCCGCTTCCTCGCTGATGTAGGAGGGCTCGTCTCGGATCGTCCGAGCATGGCGGCTGGCGGCGCGCCTGTGCAAGGCCGGCGGCCCCTCCAATTTTGCCGCGAAAAGGGGCGTGCTGCGCACGCGAGTCTGTTTGTTTTCAGCGCAACAAAATCGGTTCCTCCGCCGCCGCTTCGCGGTGCCTGCGCTTCGCTCCGGCAGCCCTGACAGGCACGCCGCCAACCGCCGTCGAGAGGCTGTCTTCGATGAGGAAGACGGTCACGATGGAGGTTCTCATGGGCATGTTTCAACCGGTTTCGTACAGTGCGGATCGCGTGATGGCAGCGCTGGTGGCGGGGCTCGAACTGGAATTCGGAAGCGGTGCGGCAGGAGCGCTGGCGGAACGGTTCCTGGCGGCGGAGGAGTGCGATTTTACCTGGGATGCGCGGGATCAGGAGCGCTGGCTCGGCGCGTATGAAGCACAGGACGATGGGGAATTCGAACTCGATCGGGTGGCGATCATCGGTCGGCTGGATGGCCGGTGGGTGGTCGCGGTGTGCATCGTCGATGGTGACGGGATGGCGCATGGAATGATCGGGCGGCGCAGTTTTTCGAAGGTCGGAGCGGCACGAAAGGCGTTCGCAGCGCTGCATTGAAGCGCCGCGACATACTGGCCGGGATGCGGTGTCGACAGGCATCGCATCCCGGCTTCTTTTTGCCTCGGCTCGGGGTTTTCGATCTTGTGTGTCAGCGGCGAAACGGCGGAAGATTTGGAAAGGGGGCGTAAGGCAAGATAAAGCTGCGGCACCGTTGGTCCCGCAAGTCATTGTCTGCACATCGTTTTTCGAGCGTTTATCTGGCACTGCCCGAAAATGACCCGTGCCGGTTTGGGCAAAAGCCGAGCTTTTCGGCGGGCCTCGGTGGCACCGGTTTTCATCGCGGGGCGGGCGCGGCATGGTTTGCACGATCCTGTCACGGGACGATGCCGATGTCGGAAGAAGGCGAGTTCGAACCGCGTCTCGGACGCATGCGCAGCCAAGGCGGCAAGCGCGCCCGCAGCTATGTCGGTCGCGTGCTCGCCGCCACCAATCTGGCGCGCGGCGGCGCGGTCCCGCGGGAGGGATCGGCGGGTCGCTTTTCGGGCAGCCGGATCGGGCGGGGCGCGGGGACCGGCCGGCTGCTGTCCACGCGGGGATCCTGCAGTGCGTTCGGGCGGCGGCGGGTCATCGTCAAGGCGAGCATCGTCAAGCTGGCGGGCAAAGGTGCGGGCGGTGCGGCGGCGCATCTGCGCTATCTCCAGCGCGATGGCACGACCCGCGAAGGCGAACCCAGCGCGCTCTACGGCCCCGAGGCCGATGCGGTCGATGGCAAGGCGTTTCGTGAACGTGGCCAAGGCGATCGTCATCAATTCCGCTTCATCGTCTCGCCCGAGGACGGCGCGGAATATGAGGATCTCAAAGCCCTCACCCGGCGCCTGATGGCGCGGGTCGAGGAGGATCTTGGAACCAAGCTCGATTGGGTCGCGGTCGATCACTTCAACACCGGCCATCCGCACAGCCATATCGTCGTGCGCGGCACCGACCATCTCGGGGCGGATCTGGTGATCGCCCGCGAGTATCTGACGACCGGCATCCGCGAGCGGGCTGCCGAGCTGGTCGACATCGATCTCGGACCACGCTCGACCCGCGAAATCGAAGACGGATTGCGTGCCGAGGTCGAACAGGAGCGACTGACCTCGCTCGACCGCGCGCTGCGGCGCGATGCCGATCGCGACGGGGTCGTCGGACCGGCGGCCGGCAGCGCGTTCGATCAGGCGCTCCGCGCCGGTCGTCTCGCCAGGCTCGGTGGCATGGGTCTGGCCGAACCGATCGGAGGTGGTCGCTGGCAACTGGCGAGCGACTTCGAGGGGACACTTCGGCAAATGGGCGAGCGCGGCGACATCATCCGCACGATGCAGCGTGCCTTCACCGCGCGCGGTATCAATCGTGCGCCGGTCGATCAGGCGATCTACGATCCGGGCTTGCGCGACGTCGCGCCCTTGGTCGGGCGGCTCACGGCCCGCGGGCTCGCCGACGAGCATGCCGACCGTCATTATCTGATCATCGACGGCGTGGATGGCCGCAGCCATTTCGTCGGCGTCGGCAAGGGCGCCGATCTTGCGGCAATTCCCGAAGGCGCGATCGTCCGTATCGTGCCGCAAGCGGGACAGGTCCGCGTCGCCGATTGGACCGTCGCCGCCGTCGCTGCTGCAAATAATGGTCGCTACGACGTGGATGCGCATCTCCGGTACGACCCGAGCGCGACCGAAGCGTTCGCCGAAACGCATGTGCGGCGGCTCGAAGCGATCCGGCGATCGACCGGCGGCGTCACGCGCGAGCCGTCGGGGCAATGGATCATCGCCGACGATCATCTGGAGCGCGCAGCCGCGCACGAGGCGCGGTTGTCGCGCGAGCGACCGGTGGCGGTCGAAACGCTGTCCGCACAGCCGCTGCCCAAGCTGATCACCGCAGAGGCCGCGACCTGGCTCGACCGCGATCTCGTATCGGGCGACCGGCTGCCGGTGCGCGATGCCGGGTTCGGTGCCGAACTTCGCGCCGCGCAGGAGGGTCGGCGGCAGTGGCTGATCGCCAAGGGTCTCGCGCAGGAAGTCGGGGGCGCGACGACCTATCCGACCGACCTCGTCGCGACGCTGCGACGGCGCGAGCTCCTGCGGGTCGCGGGGCAGCTGTCCGAGGAACTCGACCGGCGCTTCGTCGAGGCGGTCCCTGGCGCGCGGATTGACGGCGTGGTGAAGCGTCCGGTCGATCTGGTCAGCGACCGGTTCGCGCTGGTCGAGAAATCGCGCGAGTTCACGCTCGTCCCGTGGCGCCCCGTGCTCGACAAGCAGATCGGCAAGCCGGTGTCGGGCATCATGCGCGCTGACGGAGTCAACTGGTCGGTCGGGCGTGCGCGGGGCGGGCCGATGATCGACGGGTGATCGGGCGCGCGCGCAGCGCTGGTTGGCCGAAGATCGGGTGCGCCATGCCGGATAGCCGGAGTCAGAACGGTCCGGTTCTTCCGCCACGGTCACTGCGCGGCGTTTAGCTGCCTCTGCAGGTCCGCCACGCTTTCGACGATGGCCTCGAACGGCGGGGCGTCGCCGAAGATCATGCCTTTCATCGCGGCATAGTCGCGTGCCAGATCATCGTACATCGGGCCCTCCGGGCAGAGCGCGAAGCTCGGCGGATGTGCGCTCGCAAGATCGAAATCCGGGCGGTTGAAGAACATGCGGGCGTGGGCGACACAGTCGGCGCCCAACATCATATCCTCGACCGCGCGCTGCCCGGCGTCGTCCTGAAGCAGTCGATGGATGTCATAATAGTGGCGGGAGATGCGGTGGCCGTCGTTCCGCAAAGTGCCGCGCGCATCGAACCAATGGCGCAGCCCGTGAAGGATGATGACCTTGTCCCAGAAGGTGCGCTCGGCATCGACGATCGTGACGTTCGGGACGAGCAGGTCGAGCCGCTGCGCGTCCGCTTCGAGATAGGGTCTGACGCTGTGCTGCGCATGCGGGTCGAGCGCCGACTTGGCGCCGGACTCGATGCGTACGACCTTGTCGATATACCCGTCGCTCGGCGTGGCGGTCGGATATTGAACGAGCAGCGTCTGCGGGTCCTTGTCCGGCCGGATCGCCAGCCGACCGGGCGGAATCCCGGTCCTGGTGGCGGTTTCTCCCGCGATCATGGTCAGGTTCGTCAGCAGATCGCCCTTGATGAAGGCCTCGCATGCCGCTTGAATTGCGTCGAGCGCCTTTGCTCGCTTCTTGCCGCTCAGACCCTGCAGTTCCTCGACCGAATGCGCTTCGCCCAGATCGTCGCGAAAGACGGTGACGTCGATGTCCTCGGAGAAGCGCTGGATGAGCCCGAAACCCTTGGACAGCGAGGTGCCGCCCTTGAAGAGAAGGCGCGGCCCGGGCGGCAGGCCGTTGAACAGCGCGTCGAGGGTCTAGCACACCCAGAAGTCTTTTTCGACATTCTGCGGCGTGGTGCCGATGCGCTGGGCCGTGGTCGTGAACAAGCCAGCGCGCGTCTCGTCGTCCGCGACCAACACCGCGTCATAGGCGGCATTCATCGGACAAGGGCTCCGGACGACAGCAAGGGCCTGAGCAGATCCTGCATCCATGCCGGGAGCGTCGGCATCCCGTCCAGCAGGTCGTTGCGCACGGCCTTGGCCTCAGGGCCGTGGTAGAGCAGATCGTGGACCTTGTGCTCGAGATCGGTGCGCGTGTCCGGGGAATTGGTATCGCGCAGCCAGTGCAGCGCCTGGACCAGCCGCATCCCCGGCCGGCCCGCCCAGAACAGTTTGCTGGCGGCCGTCGGTTTGAACTGGATTTCGAGCTTGCCGAGCCGGATCGGCTTCAGTCGGGCATCGGTATGGACGACGATCCGGGCAGGCACGGCGTTGCTGAGGCCGAGATCGTTGGCGGCGGTCATTCCATCGAGCAGCACCCGGATCTGATCGCGCCGCACGACCGCATCGATGACCGCGCGCGGATCGGGCGGGCTGGGCTGACCGGTGAGGTGATTGTGCCCTGGCTGGTCGTACAGGCCGCGATCGATCCGGCGCAGGCTGCCATCGGCGACAAGTCGCTGCATCGCCTTGTCGACGGCGTCGCGCGTCGCAAGATCGAGAAAGTCGGCAGGGGTCCACACCGCGCGCGCGCTACCGCCGCCGATCCTTGCAAGGATTTGAGTCTTGAGGCTGAGCGGAGTGGCCATGTCCGAAGCGCGTACACAGATTTCGGACGTCGGTAAAGGGAAGGGTGTCCGAAAAGTAGTTACATATTTCGGACAAAATTCGAGCCATGAGTAGTCTGCTATCCGGTCGCCATCGGCCACATAGACACCATCTCGGGCGAGGCACCCATCGCCCCGAGCGAAGCGTCGAACCCGGCCTTCCCGCCATGGCTCCGCCTAGACAAGGACAGGCGTCGGATCTTCGACAGCCTGCGCTTCGGCGTCGTCGCTGTGAAATTCATGCCACATGCCGTTCAGAATGCCGAAGCCTACCGCCAGGCCGACACCAAGGATCCAGGAGAAATACCACATCGCACAATGTCCTTAGTAGAAGTCGGGATGGTGACGGACCTGTTCGAGCGTCACGCGGCCGAACATGATCCGGTATGCCCATGCGGTGTAGGCGAGCACGATCGGCAGGAGCACGGCGGACACGATCAGCATCGTGAACAAGGTGCCGTGGCTCGACGATGCATTCCATACCGTCAGGCTCGATTCCGCGTCGATCGAGCTCGGCAGGATGAACGGGAACATCGACAGACCGACTGTCGAAATGATGCCGATGATGGCCGCCGAGGACCCGGCGAACAGGAGCGGGCCGCGGCGGCGGCGCAGGGCGAGAAGCGCGACGAGCGGTCCGGCAAAGCCGAGCACCGGCGCGATCAGCATCCAGGGATGCGCCGCGTAGTTGCCGAGCCATGCGCCCGGGGTGACCAGGGTCCGCGCCAGATGCGGGTTGGACGGACCGCCCGCATCCACGCTGCCGACGATGGCGAAGCCCATCCCCGACCAAGCGACGAATGCGCCGCCGACCGCGAACAGGAAGATGGTCAGGACCGCGGCGACCTGCCCCGCGCGGCGCGCGCGGTCTTGTACGGGGCCGGGCTCGACCTTCAGCGTCAGCCATCCAGCGCCGTGCAATACCAGCATGGCAACCGACAATAGCCCGGCGATCAGCGTGAACGGCGTGAACAGACCGAGCAGGCTCCCGTCGTAGAAGGTGCGCAGATCGCTATCGAGGCGGAAGGGCGCGCCCTGCAGGACATTGCCGACTGCGACACCGAACACGAGCGCGGGAACGAAGCCGCCGACGAACAGCGCCCAGTCCCACCGCGACCGCCAAGCAAGACCGGGTCGCTTGGAGCGATATTTGAACCCGACCGGCCGCAGGATCAGCGCCGCGAGCACGAGGAACATGGCGAGGTAGAAGCCCGAAAAGCTCACCGCATAGACATAGGGCCAAGCCGCAAAAATCGCGCCGCCGCCGAGGATGAACCAGACCTGGTTGCCCTCCCATGTCGCGCCGACGGTATTGATGGCGAGGCGGCGTTCCTCGTCGCTCCGCGCCACGACCGGCAACAGCGTGGCCACGCCAAGATCGAACCCGTCGGTCAGCGCGAAGCCCATCAGGAGGATACCGAGCAGCAGCCACCAGACGATCCGGAGGGTTTCATAATCGAGCGGAATGGACATCGATGCTCTCCTGTCGGCGGATCATTCGGCGGGGATGGCGTGGAAAGCCGGGGGCTGCGCCTGCACCTGCGACTGGCCGGACGCGGGCGTCTCATCGGGCTGCCACGGAATGTAGCGTTCCGGTCCCTTGCGGATCGCGGCCAGCATCAAGCGTATTTCGATTACCGCCAGCGCCCCGTAGAGCAAGGTGAACCCGACGATCGTCGTCCAGATCTGCGGCACGGTCAGGCTGGATGCACCCAGGAAGGTCGGCAGGACGCCGTCCACCGCCCAGGGCTGCCGCCCGAGCTCGGCGACGATCCAGCCGATCTCGATCGCGACCCAGGGCAGCGGGATTGCAAGCACCGCGATCCGCAGGAACCAGCGCCGGTCGAAGCGCCGCCGGGTCGAGAGCACGAAGGCAGTCGCGAAGAAGACGATGAATGAGAACCCGAGGCCCGCCATGACCCGGAACATCCAGAACAGCGCCGGCACGTTCGGCACGGCCGACCAGGCGGCCTTGTCGATCGTCGCGGCGTCGGCGGTACGGGGATCGCTAACAAAGCGCTTGAGCAGCAGGGCGTAGCCGAGATCGTTCTTGGTTCGCTCGAAGGCCGCGCGCGCAGCGAGATTGGCCGGATCGCGCTTCAGCGTCTCGACCGCATCATAAGCGGTCACCCCCGTCACGATGCGCTCCCGGGCGCGGGCGACGAGCGGGTAGATGCCGGACACCTGGCCTCCGATGCTCCGTGTCGCGATCAGGCCGAGGACATAGGGCACCTTCAGTTCATAGGTCGTGGTGCGACCGGTGTTGGAGGGAATGCCGAAGACGGCGAGGCCGGCGGGGCTGGCCTCGGTGTGCCACAGCCCCTCCATCGCGGCGAGTTTCATCTGCTGGTTCTCGGTCATCGTGTAGCCGCTCTCGTCGCCGAGCACGACCACGCTGAGCGAGGACGCCAGGCCGAAGGCGGCAGCAACGGTGAAGCTGCGCCGCGCGATCGCCAGATGCCGCCCTTTCAGCAGGTAAAAGGCGGAGATGCCGAGCACGAAGACGCTCGCACAGACATAGCCTGCGCTGACGGTATGGACGAATTTCGCCTGCGCTACGGGGTTGAAGATCACCGCGATGAAATCGGTCACTTCCATGCGCATCGTCGCGGGGTTGAAGATCGCGCCGGTCGGGTGCTGCATCCAGCCATTGGCGATCAGGATCCACACCGCCGAGAGATTTGAGCCAAGTGCGACCATGAAGGTGGTCAGCAGATGGCCGCGCTTTGACAGCCGGTCCCACCCGAAGAACATCAGCCCGACGAAGGTCGCCTCAAGAAAAAAGGCCATCAAGCCTTCGATCGCGAGCGGCGCGCCGAACACGTCGCCGACATAATGCGAGTAATAGGACCAGTTCATCCCGAACTCGAATTCCATGGTCAGGCCGGTGGCGACCCCGAGCACGAAATTGATGCCGAAGATCTTGCCCCAGAAGCGCGTGACGTCGCGCCAGACCGGGCGATCGGTCATCACATAGACGCTCTCCATGATGACCAGCATGAACGACAGTCCGAGGGTCAGCGGCACGAACAGGAAATGGTAGAGCGCGGTCAGCGCGAACTGGAGCCTTGATAGCTCCACGACAGCCATGCTCGTCATGCGGGAGACCTCATTGTTCCGCGTTTGCGGCGGGGATCGGAGATGCCGTGATAGGCGCGGTCGCAGGCGACGGTTTGACACCGATCAAAGGCAACCGAGCCAAAGTCGCCATGCGTGGCGTCATGGACCGATCATCGCGTGCGGGCTTTCTCTGGCTGACCGACATCGCAGGTGCGACCCTGTTCGCGCTGGGCATTGCCGGCGCGATCGGCGCACTGGCCAAAGGTGGTGCGCCTGCCCCCTGGACCTATCTGGCGATCATCGGCGGCGTGGCGGTGCGGGGCCTTGCGGTCGTTAGCGTCCATGCCGTCGGGGTCCGTACCGCGCAGCGCGCCAGTGCCGCCCTGCGCCGAACGCTCATTCCTCACTTGCTCGGCAGTCGGCTCGCTGTGCCGCTGCTTGCCGGCGCGAGCGCGACCTTCGCGATCGATCACGTCGCCGCGATCGAGGCGTCGAACATGCGCTTCGCGCCGGTGCGGCTGCACGCCATGCTCGGCCCGCTGGTGGTGCTGGCGATCGTCGCTGCGGCCAGCTGGGTGGCAGCGCTCATCATGCTGGCGACCTTCCTGCCGTTCGTGCTCGGCATGATCCTCGCCGGGTCCGCCGCGCAGGCTGCGTCGGAGCGACAGCTCGCGGCGCTGGCGATGCTGTCGGGTCTGTTCGTCGATCGCTTGCGCAATCTCGCGCTGATCCGACATTTCGGGGCGGAGGACCGGGTCGCGCGGCAGGTGACGATCGCGACGCGCGAGGTCGCCGAGCGCACCATCCTGGTGTTGCGCGCGGCGTTCCTGTCGGGCGCGGTGCTGGAATTCTTCGCCGCCCTCGCGGTCGCGCTGATCGCGGTCTATTGCGGCTTCAGTCTGCTCGGGCTGCTGCCGTTCCGCGCGCCCGAAGCGCTGCCGCTGACCAGCGCCTTCTTCGTGCTGGCGATGGCGCCGGAATTCTATCTGCCGATGCGCCGTCTCGCGGCGGCCTATCACGAGAAGCAATTGGGCGAGGCGGCGACACGCGCGATCGCCACGCTGGGAACGGCAGACCTCGCTACCGGAGTGTGTACGGGACCATTCGATGGACTGCGCGTCGCTGCGCTGCGAATCGCATGGCCGGGGACCTCGATCGGGCCGGTCGACCTGACGCTCGCGCGTTGCGATCTCGCCGTGGTGACCGGCCCCACCGGCAGTGGCAAGACCAGCCTGCTGGCGGCGATCGCAGGGCAGTGCACCGCAGTGGTGGGATCAGTGGCGACCGCCAGCGGCCATGTGCTCGACTTGGATGACGTGGCATGGGCGGCGCAGCGCCCGCTGCTGCTGACGGGCACCCTTGGTGAAAACATCGCCCTCGCCGCACCCGGTGCCTCGCCGAAAATGATCCTGGCGGTCGCGCACCGCGTCGGGCTCGGCACCATGCTGCGTGAACAATCCGAGGGGATGGACCTGCTGATCGATCATCACGGGGCAGGACTGTCGGGCGGCGAGCGTCGGCGGATCGGGCTGGCGCGCGCGATCCTCTCGGGTCGTCCGCTGCTGCTCTGCGACGAACCGACCGCCGACCTCGACGCCGCCAGCGCGGGCGAAATCCGCGCATTGCTGCTGGAGCTGGCGACGGAGCGCTGCGTGGTGATCGCCACGCACGATGCGCGCCTCGTTGCCGCCGCGCGGATTGCGGTGAAGCTATGACGGCGCGTGACCTGCTGACGCCAGCCGGCAGAAGGGGAATCGGCTGGGCCACGCTCGCGGCTTCGATCGCTGCGATCTGTTCGATCCTCCTGCTCGCTTTGTCGGGCTGGTTCCTGACCGCCGCCGCAATTGCGGGTGCAGGCGGCGCGACCGCTGCGTTCGCGTTCAATTATCTCATTCCGAGCGCGACGATCCGCTTGCTCGCCTTGCTGCGTACGGGGTCGCGCTACGGCGAGCGCCTCTTGTCGCACCGCGCCGCCCTTCGGGCGATAGCGGAGTTGCGCGGGACGATGTTCCGCACGCTGGCACTACAGGATGGCAGGCGCAGCGAGAGCTTTGCGGGTGGCGACGCGAGCGCGCGCCTGCTGGGTGATATCGATTCGCTGGAAGATCTCGTGATCCGGGAGCCGGCCCGACTTGCCGGGCTGGTCGCGGTAGCGACGAGCGTCGCGCTCGCGGCATTCGCCGGCTGGCGCGCGGCGCTGACGCTGACGGTCCTGCTCGCGATCTTGCCCGTGATGCTGCGCATCCTGTCCGGCTGGCTGACCATCGGTCCCGCGCGGGCGGCCGCCGATGCGCTGGGTGAGGTCCGTACTCGCTTCGTCGATTATGCCGTCGCGCGTTCGGAGATCGCGACCTACGGCCTCGCCGACCGCGTTGCCCGCGATCTCGACACGCCGATCGCGCGGCTCGATACGGCGCGCCTGCGCCTGTTCGTCGGAGAGGGCGTCATCGCCGCGGTCATGATCGTCTATGGTGGCTGCGCGGTCGCGCTCGTCTTGGTGTCGGCGACCGGGTCGGCGGCCTATGTCGCCTTGGCCGTGCTGGCCGCTGCCGCGACGGTCGAAGCCATGGCATCGGTGTCGCGCAGCGCGCTGCGGCGGGCGGGGGTCGAAGAAGCCCTACGACGGCTCGCCGTGCTGGATGCGCCTCTACCGCACCATGGTCCCGTAAAGACGGCTCGCACTGGTCCAGCGACGGTGCGGCTCGGCTCGGTGTCGCTCGCCCCCGGCGCGAGCGTCGCCATCACCGGCCGCTCGGGGTCGGGGAAGACGATTCTGCTGGAAAGCCTCGCCGGCCTTCAGGAATCAACGTTCGACATCGCGGTCGACGATGTGGCGCTCGCAGGTTGCGATGCCGCGCTGCTGCGTGCGCAGTTTGCGCTTGCCGCGCAGGACGCGCCGATGCTGGCCGGGACGATCGCCGACAATCTGCGTCTGGCGCGCATCGCCGTGACCGAAGCCGACATGTGGCGCGCCCTTCACATCGTCTGCCTCGATACGCGCATCGCGGACGCGCCACACGGCCTACAGACGCTGCTCGGCGAGGCCGGCGGCATCCTGTCGGGCGGCGAGCGCAAGCGGCTGTCGCTCGCCCGCGCCTTGCTCGCGGCGCGGCCATGGCTGCTGCTCGACGAGCCGACCGAGGGTCTGGATGCGACAACCGAGGCGCTGGTGACCGCCCGTCTCGCCGGGTGGCTCGACGACACGGGCACGGGCCTCATTCTGGTGTCGCACCGGCCGATGCCGTTCGCCCTCGCCGAACGCCATGTTGCGATCAGCGCCATCGGGATGTTCGGGGACAGCGGGCGTGGCAGCGACAGCGGGCGAGGCGTCGAGAGCGGGCCGGCATCGCTACCGACCTATCTCGTCGGCTTACAGGCGGATACCGAGGCCGACGCCGACGACCAGCGGGTCGAGGTGGATGCGGACGTTTTGTGTGCCGATGGCAATGGTATCGAGCCGCGCCGTCGTGCGGATCTTGATGTATTTGGCGTCGAAATTGACGAACACGCGGCGCGAGATATCGACATCGATGCCGGCCTGCGCTGCCCAGCCGATGCTGTCGGTCATCGACACCCTGGTCTTGCCGACCGCTGCCTCGAGTCCGGGTGACGCCTTCTCGTTCCAGAAGATCGTGTAGTTCACACCGGCGCCGACATAAGGTCGCACCCTGCCGTGCGCATTGAAGTGATATTGCGCGGTCAGCGTCGGCGGCAGCACCCAGGTCGATGCGAGGCGACCGATCGCGCCCGTCGTGCCGTTCGTTCCCGACGCATTATGCTTGGTCGTCGAAGCGATCAGCTCGAAGCCGATATTGTCGCTCGCCATGTAGGTCACATCGACTTCGGGCATGAACGAATTGTCGACACTGACCCGCTCGCTTGGAAAGGTCGGGCCGATCCCGCCCGACCGCTCGTTGGGCGCGACCATGATCGCACGGACGCGCAGGAGCACATCCCCTGCACGGATGCCGGTGTCGGCACTCTGGGCGCAGGCGGGGGAGGCGACCAGCAGGCCGGCGGTGAGTGCGATCGCGAACTTCATGGAGACATCCCTCTTGCTGTAAAAGGCGAGGGTTAGGCGGATGCGCGGGTACGGCCTTGTGCTGGCGCAAGCGGTGCGTTGACCAGGATCAAACGGTGATCGGCACCGAAGCCTTGCTCGACTGCGCGACGTTGGCCCGCATCACGATCGCGAGCGCGCGAGATCATTGCGCAACCGATCCAATACTGCCTAAATAGTAATACCGACGTATTGCTGGCTTTCCGAGGGATCACTGTCATGGTCCAAACATGGATCATGCCCAGCAACATTGTCATGACTGCCTGGTCCGCGACACCGCGCTGTGTTCGAGCCTGAGCGATCACGAACTGCTGGTGCTGAGTGCGCTCGGTCGGCGGCGGACTGTGCCGCCGGGGCAGGTTATTACCTGGGCGGGCGATGTCGTGACGAGCTTCGCCAATGTTGTGAGCGGTGCGCTGAAGGTGACGGCCTCGACCCCGGACGGGCGCGAGCAGATCGTCGGTCTGCTGCTGGCCGGCGATTTCGTGGGTCAGTTGTTCGCCGACGAAGCGTCGCTGACCGTGACCACCCTCACCGAAACCAATCTGTGCAGTTTTCCGCGGGCGGGGTTCGAGCGCGAACTCGACGCCCATTCGCGGATGGAGCGGATGTTGCTCGAACGCACGATGGCGTCGCTCGACGAGGCGCGCGAACGCATGCTGTCGCTCGGACGGCGCAATGCCCAGGAGCGCGTCGCCGGGTTCGTGGTTCAACTCGCCCAGCATACCGGGACCGCGCGCACCGGCGGCGGGATCGATGTGTCAATCCCCATGAGCCGCGGCGAGATGGCGGATTTTCTTGGCCTCACCATCGAAACCGTCAGCCGCCAGCTGACGCGGCTGAAGGCGGCCGGGCTGATCACGTTCGCTAAGGGTGAACGCGACTGCACGGTGCTCGATCTGCCGCATCTCGAACTGGTCGCTAATCCGCTCTAGTCGCCTGGCACTGCGCCAGCGCGAGGTAACTTTCCTTTAGCGTGATGGCGCGCCGGCACCCGTCAAAGAAGCAGCGCAGCATATAGGAAAGCTGGCCGATATTGGCGCCCGCGGCAGCACCGACATGCTGCCAGAGCGCCGCCACCAGATCTTGGCCGTGCAGTTCGTCGAGCACATGCATGCGGTGCAACGCGTCGAGCGCGGCCGGCGTCGGGCGCTGGCCGATCGGCATCGAGCGAAAGATCTGCTCGGCGCGCACGAGATGAACCCGCGTTACGCGCATGATGCGGTCGCTGATCCGCCGCAATTCGGGCGGGGTCGGCAGCTCGGGCAATCGATCGGCGACCCGCTCCAGATCGTCGCATAGCAATCCTTGAATGACATGGTCCTCTTGCATCGTTTCGATCGACGGCTGGATCATGAACGGGACAGTCGGCGAAACGCCGTTCGTCATGGCAGACTTCCTCACGCTGGATATGCGAAGCGGAATAGCGGTTGCGTCGTCTGTCAGCTTGACGGCGATCAAATGCCCCTTCCGGAAACTGGGCCAAAGAAGGGCTGACGGAAAGCGCGGGATGCGCCCCGCATTTGTTCGCACAGGAGATCGGCCATGTCCGTTACCCCCACGACCAGTTCCCCCAGTTCGCTGGCAGCGGCGGTTCCAGCGCCGCCGATCCGACATCTCGTTGTCTGTGCCAACCCGTCGGTCAAAAGCTTCGACCATGCGATCGTCGCGTCCTATGTCCAGATTGCGCAGGAGAACCATCAGGAAGTGGTCGTGCGCGACCTGTATGCGCTGGGTTTCGATCCCGTCCTCAAGGAATCCGAGCGGCCGCTGCCTGGGGGAATGACGCTGGCGGCTGATGTCGCGGTCGAACTCGACCATCTCTCCAGCGCCGATATTCTCGTGCTGGTCTACCCGATCTGGTTCGGGCTGCCGCCCGCGATCCTGAAAGGCTATGTCGATCGCGTCCTGGGATCGGGCTATTCGTTTCGCGACGTACAAGGTCAGGTCGGCCAGCCGACGCTACGCGGCAAGCCGCTCCTGTCGTTCTCGACCTCGGGCACGTCCCAGGCGTGGTTGAACGAGCAGGGTCAGGCGATGTCGCTGCGCGAGATCTTCGACGTCTATCTGTGGCGCGGGTTCGGCATGAAACAGAGCGAGCATATCATGATCGACAATGTCGTGCCCAACATGAGCACGGCCTATGCGGAGGAACAGCTGGAACGCGTTCGCCAGACGGGGATCCGCACCTGCGCGACGCTCGCGAGCGAAAGCCATGCCGCGCATGCGCGGGTGGTCATGGGCGATCGCCTAAGTTGACAACGATCAGGCGGGTAGATCCGTTCTAGCATTAAGTTCGTCGAGTTTTGTACGAGTGCTAATGGAAGGCTGCGATGTTGCAGCTTCTACGGCATGGAGAGTGTCGCCGTTGCCTAATTGCGCAGTAATACACACAGATGTCGCGTCTATAGACGTGGCAGGATGACCCATAACTCGTCGCTTAGCTGCCTCTCCCGCCCTCCCAACTCCCGACGCTCATTCATCTGCTAATTTTCGAGAGGGTTTGGCGGAAATTGAACCGACGAGTTCCGGACCACAACGCTGGCCCAATGATTTTTCGGCACCACCGTGCGCGCGCAGTCAAATCGCCAGGGCTCCTGCCTCACAGGATGGAGGCGCTGGTGTCATAGCGCCGGAGCGCTATAGCCGGTTGTTGCAAAGTTAGAGATCAGATCGCAGCATGGGCCGCAAACATTCAAAACATGATCCGTATGGGGACTTGGATCGCGGGGAGGACGAGGCTCCAGCCGCGGCAACAGTTTGCTGGTTGTGTGGCCGGCCCGCGGGCAAGACCGTAACCTGGCATCATCCGGTACCCAAGAGCCGGGGCGGGCGGGATGTCGTGCCCATGCACTCGATCTGCCAGCAGACGCTGATCGCCAATTTCACCAATGCCGAACTGCAGCGCGCCGGGATGGATGTGGACAGCCTGTTGGCCAATCCCAATGTGCGTAAATTCGTCGATTGGGTGGCCAACAAAGATCCGGATTTCACAGCGACCATTGCCAAAAAGCAGCGATGAGCGAGGCGGCGAGTTCATGGGACTCCGCTCTGGTCCGTAAATGGCTGGAGATCCGCTTCGAAGCCGCGAAGCTGGATCAGGCTGCGGCGGATAGGCGCGGCTATGATGCCCGGGACGATTACGACAAGGCCGCCGCCGAAGAATGGGTCTGTCGCACCCTCAAGGCCGATGACTGCGTGGCGGATCGGACTGCCATGGCTGCGCGTCTCAAGCACCTGATTGCCCAGGACGAATATCGCGCAACCGGAATCTATGACGATTTGCGGTTCGAGCGAAATGTCCGCGGAATCCTCCGGAAAATCGCCAAGATGACCAAGACCAACAGCGGCTTCGACAATCGTTTGCGCTACCAATAAACTCTGCCCGCCGACCCGCCTCTATCGGCGGCGCTTGGCATACACCGGGGCGATGACATCCTCCGCCGCCAGCTGTCGCCAGCGATTCAACCGCTCCACGGTAAGCGTGCCCGCAACAATCGCTGCCTGCACCGCGCAGCCGGGTTCGCCGCCATGCGCGCAATTCGAAAAGCGGCAATCGCGCGCTGCGAGGATAAAGTCGTCGAACACTTCGGCAATGCCGGCGCCCGCGTCCGACAGCTGCAGCTCACGCATGCCGGGCGTGTCGAGCAGCCAGCCGCCATGGGCGAGCCGATGCATTTTGCGTGCCGTGGTGGTGTGGCGACCGGTATCGTCGCCGGCTCGGATCGCCTGAGTGGCAATGCTGTCCGAGCCACGCAAAGTATTGACGAGCGTCGACTTGCCGACACCGGAGGAGCCGAGCAGCGCTACCGTCTGGCCTATGCCGCAATAGGCGGCAAGGCGCGCGGCGTCGGCGGGATCGCGACCGTTTACGGTCTCGACGCGCAGTCCCGGTTCGATTGCGCGCGCCGCTGCTGCATAGTCTTCCGGGGTTTCCGTCAGATCGGTCTTGGTGAGCACGACGACCGGCGACACCCCGACTTCGCGCGCCAACACCAGGTACCGCTCCAGCCGCGCGACGCTGAAATCCTGATTGCAGGACGCGACGATGAACAGCGTATCGATATTGGCGGCAATCATCTGCTCCTTGCGCGGATCGCCCGGCGCGCGCCGCTTGAACAGGTTCATCCGCTGGAGCACGCGAACCGGCTCCAACGTGACGTTTTCGACCAGCAGCCAGTCGCCGACAGTCGGATGGTCTTCGGAGGGTAGAGCTCCAGAAATATAGGGTGTGATCGAATGCCGCACGTTCGCGCCCGCGACGGCGATTTTACCGCGATGTACGGCCATTACCCGGACAGGATAGCATTGCCGTGCCTCCGCATCCGAGACCTGCTGGCTGAAAAAACTGGTCCAGCCGAGCGCTTCCAAAGTCTCATTCATCGATTTCATATCGCAGTGGCAGCATGTTTCTCTTGAACCCCGCAAGCGGGTTCCCAGCGTCGGGTAAGCCCCACGTCCGCTACCATGGCCTGTCGCGAGATCCTATCAAGCCTGGGTCTGGTTCTGATGAGGTGGCGGCGTCTGTTTTGTCGGTAGCGTTCAGCAGTAATGTCCACGGCTGATGAAAAGCAGCGATGGACCTGCTACGTTGCGCCATGGTTCATATGCGTAGTCTCGCCGGCACCGTCGCAATCGACGGCCTGCAATATGAGTGGCAGCTCCTCCGCGAGCCGCAATTCACGGCAGACGGCTGGAAGGGCATGTCTGTTTCATTACGGCAGATAGATGCTCAGCGCGAGGCGTTACTGGAATTCCCCACGCCCAAACGACTTTTGAAAGGATTACCCAAGGGCCGTTCTCAAATAAGCGATGCGATCGCAGCCCGGGGTGTTCGCGCCGCCCTGGCGGCCGGATGGGAACCGGCATCCCGCGGAAAGTCGATGGTGTTCATAGTGGACGCTAACGGTGACTGATGCTCATGTCGACCCGGCGCCTTCGCGGCGGTGAAGACCCACAAGCCGTCATTCAAAAACCGCTCCTCCCGCCTCCTAGAAGCGGACGGTCGTTCATCTCAGCTTCGCACGGCCGCTTCGCGCCCTTATTCTGTTGAAGAACTCGGCTGCGTGGCCGTTTGGATTGCGCTCCGCGACGGACGCGCGCGGCCTCCCTGTCCGATCAGGCCGGTGCAGGGCTGGCCATGGGGATCATCTTCGCCATTTTCCGGAGGTTCTGGGCTGCGGCGGCGAGGTGGAACTCGTCTCTTGCACCATTGGGGCCTCGCAGGCGCAAGCGATCCAGTTTCAGGATGCGTTTGAGGTGGGCGAACAGCATCTCGACCTTCTTTCGCTGACGGCGTGACACGAGAT
>JBDSKT010000041.1:0-3232 GCA_039916765.1 Sphingomonas sp. | reverse complement strand
AGCTTTGGTCACTGACTTTCTCCTCCAAACGGCCGCCCCGGACGATCCGGCTGGCTCGAGATCCTCGGCTCGGGCATGGTCCATCGGAAAGTGATCGAGGCCTGCGGGCTCGACCCCGACGAATGGCAGGGCTTCGCCTTCGGCTGCGGGATCGACCGGCTGGCGATGCTCAAATACGGCATGGACGATCTGCGCGCCTTCTTCGACGGCGATATCCGCTGGCTCAAGCATTACGGCTTCTCAGGCCTCGACGTGCCCACGCTCAGCGGGGGAGTGGGGGCATGAAGGTAACGCTCGGCTGGCTCAAGGAGCATCTCGACACCACGGCTTCGCTCGATGAAGTGACCGAGGCGCTGACCCGTATCGGCCTCGAGGTCGAGGGTGTGGCCAATCCCGGCGAGAAGCTGGCCGCCTTCCGCGTGGCGAAGGTGCTCACCGCCGCGCCGCACCCGCAGGCGGACAAGCTTCAGGTGCTGACGGTCGATGCCGGTGAGGGGCCGCTTCAGGTCGTGTGCGGCGCGCCCAACGCTCGCGCCGGGCTGGTCGGCGTGTTCGGTTCGCCCGGCGCGGTCGTCCCCGCCAACGGCATGGTGCTGAAGGTCGCGGCGATCCGGGGCGTCGAATCGAACGGCATGATGTGCTCGACCCGCGAGCTGGAATTGGGCGACGATCACGACGGCATCATCGAGCTTCCCGCCGATGCGCCCATCGGCACCGCATACCCCGACTATGCCGGCCTCGACGATCCGGTGATCGACGTCAGCATCACCCCCAACCGCCAGGACTGCATGGGCGTGCGCGGCATCGCGCGCGATCTCGCGGCGGCTGGCCTCGGCACGCTCAAGCCGCTGGCCGTGGTCTACCGGATGACCACGCTCGAACCGCCCGCAGGCGAGGCGCCCGGCCCAGACGTACGCACCGACGATCCCGAAGGTTGCCCCGCCTTCTACGCGCAGGCGGTGAGCGGCGTGACCAATGGCGAGGCGCCCGAATGGATGCGCCGTAAGCTCGCCGCGATCGGGCAGAAGCCGATCTCGGTGCTGGTCGACATCACCAATTTCGTCTCGGTCGATCTCGGCCGCCCGCTTCACGTCTACGACAAGGCCAAGCTCAAGGGCGGCCTCGTCGCGCGAAAGGCGATGCCGGGCGAGCAGGTGCTCGCGCTCAACGGCAAGACCTACACGCTCGACGCGAGCATGACCGTCATCGCCGACGACACGGCGGTCCACGATATCGGCGGCATCATGGGCGGCGAGCATGCGGGCGTGTCCGACGCGACCACCGACGTGATCATCGAATGCGCCTATTTCGACCCCGATCATATCGCCCGCACCGGCCAGAAGCTCCAGCTGACCAGCGACGCGCGCCAGCGTTTCGAGCGCGGGGTCGATCCGGCCTTCCTCGACACGGGTCTCGCGATCGCGACGCACCTCGTGCTCGAGCATTGCGGCGGCACGGCGAGCGGCATCACCCGCGCAGGAACGCCGCCGGTCGAGGCACGCATGATCAGTTACGATGCCAACCTCGCCGAAACACTCGGCGGCCTCGCCGTCGCGCCCGAGCGGCAGAAGGCGATCCTCGAGCGGCTCGGTTTCACGGTCGACGACACCTGGGCGGTCACCGTCCCAAGCTGGCGCCGCGATGTCGATGGCCCGGCCGATCTGGTCGAGGAAGTGATCCGGATCGAGGGGATCGACAGCGTCCCCTCGACAGCGCTCGCGCGCCTGCCCGGCGTCGCCAAGCCAACCGCGACGCCCGAGCAGAAGCGCGAACGCAAGGTGCGCCGCGCCGCCGCCGCGCGCGGGCTCGACGAGGCGGTGACATGGAGTTTCCTGTCCGACGCCGAGGCAGCGCCGTTCGGCGGCGGCGCGTGGACGCTCGCCAACCCGATCAGCGAGGATTTGAAGGTCATGCGGCCCTCGCTCCTCCCCGGCCTCCTCGCCGCCACCGCGCGCAACGTGAAGCGCGGCGCGGCGTCGGCGCGGCTGTTCGAACTCGGCCGCCGCTATCTGGCCGACGCCGCCGGAAATTCCGACGAACGCCCGACGCTCGGGCTCGTGCTGGCCGGCGACAAGCGCACGCGCGGCTGGCAGGCGGGCAAGGCTGCCCCCTATGACGCGTTCGACGCCAAGGCCGAGGCGCTCGCGCTGCTGGCGGCAGCCGGTGCGCCGGTCGATAATTTGCAGGTCATGGGCGAAGCGGACGTGGAGGGCGTCGGGGTCTGGCACCCCGGCCAGTCCGGCACGCTCCGCCTCGGCCCCAAGTCGGTGCTCGCCGCGTTCGGCATGCTTCATCCAGCGACGCTCAAGGCGTTCGATCTCGACGGCCCGGTCGCGGCGGTCGAGCTGTACCTGGACGCCGTCCCCGCCAGGCGAGAAGCCAAGGGGTCGGGCGGCTTCATGCGCCCGGCCTACGCACCGCCCGCGCTCCAGGCGGTCAAACGCGACTTCGCCTTCACCGTCCCCGCCGATCTCTCCGCCGACGCGCTGGTGCGGGCGGTGCGCGGCGCGGACAAGGCGGCGATCACGGGCGCGCGGCTGTTCGACCTGTTCGAGCGGGACGATGTCCGCTCGATGGCGGTCGAGGTTACGCTCCAGCCCGGCGACAAGAGTTTCACCGAGGATGCGCTGAAGACGGTCGCCGACAAGGTCGTCGCGGCGGCGATGAAACTCGGCGCGGCGCTTCGTGGCTGACCTGATCGAGATCTCATCCGGCACCCTGTCCGCCGCGATAAACCCGATCGGCGCCGAGCTCACGCACCTGCGCGATGCCAAGGGCCGCGAGCTGATGACCGATGCCGATCCGGCGTTCTGGACCGGTCACGCGCCGATCCTGTTTCCGGTGATCGGCGTGGTGAACGGCGGCGTGATCCGGCTCGACGGGGTCGAATATCCGATGGCCAAGCATGGTTTCGCGCGCCATTCGACCTTCGCATTGGTCGAGCACACTCCGTCGAGCGCCACCTTCCGCCTGACCGACAATGATACAACGCGCGCCGCCTACCCCTTCGCCTTCGCGCTCGATATCGCCTTCACGCTCGACGGCGCGACGCTCACACTCGCCGCGACCATCGCCAACCGGGGCGAGACGCCGATGCCCGCGCAGTTCGGCTTCCACCCCGCCTTCGCCTGGCCGCTGCCTTATGGCGAGCCGCGCGCCGACCACCGCATCGTGTTCGATGCCGACGAACCTGAACCGCTCCGCCAGCTCACGCCGGACGGCCTGATCGTAT
>JBDSKT010000040.1:0-3602 GCA_039916765.1 Sphingomonas sp. | reverse complement strand
TTGAATACGTCTGCCGCTTTCATTCGCTTGGCACTCCCTGGCGACGCAATGAACGGTCGCGGGAGCAAAGCGAAATTGCGCGAACTTCGATCCCTGCCGTACATTTGCAGCAGCGGATAACCGGGGCAAGCTGAGCGCCTTGTCGGCGTCAGTATATTCCCGAATGCCGGGTCGGCCGGTCGCGCCTTAAATTGCGTATCGTGAAGTCGATTTGCATCGAAAGGTGTGCGCGATGAAAAACGTTCTGCTGCTGGTGCACGATGATAGCGGACAAGAAGCTCGCTTCCAGGCCGCCCTCGACCTTTGCCGAGCGCTTGGCGGACATCTGACGTGCCTGGATGTCGCGTACGTGCCGCCGGTCATGGGGAGCGGTTACTATGACAACGCGTACGCCGTCGCCGAGATCGTCAAGGACCAAACGGCGCGCGAATTGGTCAACAGGCAAAAACTGGAAGCGCGCCTTTCGCACGAGGACGTACCTTGGGAATGGATCGACGCGTGCGGCGATTTTGCCCGATGCTTGAAACGATCGTCGGAGCTGGCGGACGTGATCGTGGTCGACCGGCAACTCGGCAATTTTGCCTATCCAAACATGCAAGGAGTGGCGAGCGAGTTGGTCGTGCGTTCAGGCAAACCCGTCCTTGCGGTCCCGTCGGATTGCCCTCGCCTCGCGCTGGAGGCGGCGATGGTGGCCTGGGATGGTTCGGCGTGCGCGGCGGTGGCGATGCGTGCCGCGGTTCCGCTTCTGCGCTGTACCGACGAGGTCGTTATCATCGAGGTGGACGACGGATCGGTCACTGCGCCGGCCGAACATGCTGCGCAATATTTGTCGCGGCACGACATACGCGCGGACGTTCGCCGCATTAAGGCGAGCTCGGGCGGCGCGGGAAAAGTGCTGCTCGACGAAGCTTGCGGCGGTGCGTTCAGTTACGCCGTGTTGGGCGGGTACGGGCATCTGCGCCTGCTCGAATCGTTATTCGGCGGCGTTACACGCACAATGCTCTCGCGCTGCCCGATCCCTGTGTTCCTGGCGCACTGATCCGTGGCGGTATCGCCGCCCCCTCGGGCCGCGTCAGTCGATTGACTGCGCTCCAAAGCCTGGCCGCAGAATACGGCTTTTTGGAATATGCGTGATCCGACACGCAAGGTCTGCCTCGCCCGAAGCGACGACGTAGATGTTGCCATGCTCCGCGATGCCCGTCGTGAACACCACGTCGCGTACGTACAATTGATCCTCGAGCGGTTGCGTAAGCGTCGAGTTCGGTTCGAGGACCGGGAGTTCCTCCGTCGCGAGTACGCGACTGGGGTCGTCGCGATCCAGGATGGACGCATAGGTGCGGTAAATTCCCACGACTCCCTTGGGCTCGACCCCATGCCACAGGCAGAGCCAGCCTCGATCGGTCAGGATCGGGGGCGTGCCACCGCCGATGCGAGCGGTCGCGACCGATGTGCTGCGAGGGCGGAGCCCGGGGCTGAGATGCGGCTTCCAATGGAGTCCGTCGGGTGAGGTGGCGAATTTTATCGATGGGCCGGCGCGCCATTCGCTACCGGGCGGATACGTGAAATAGTGATCGCCAAGCGGCCGCGTCTGCGCCCAGAAAACACCGTTCACGCGACCCTCGAAGATCACCATGTCCTTGTTCTGATGATCGAGCACGACGTCTTGGAACCGCCAATCGAGCCCGTCGTCTGATGTATATAATGTGGTCGAATGGCGTTCCGGGCTGACGGAGCACGTCGTCATCATATAGCGGCCATCGACACGGCTGACGCGCGCGTCCTCGATCCCGTAGCACTGCCAGCTCCCTTGCGGAGCCACCGCGCGGTCGTAATGGATCTTGACCCGCTCCAAGCCATCGGGGCTGAGTTCGACGGGCAGCAACCACGACAACGACGTCAGCGCCATGACCTTCCATCCGCCACCCCGCAGCTGAAAACTCCGTGGATCGGCCGTATCGACATGTTCGAGCGGCCACGCGTCGAGCGCGTAACGGCCGCCGCTTTCGTCTTCTTCCCACCTGATCGCGT
Organism: Sphingomonas sp.; assembly: GCA_039916765.1. GTDB lineage: Bacteria > Pseudomonadota > Alphaproteobacteria > Sphingomonadales > Sphingomonadaceae > Sphingomonas. The sequence goes on along the minus strand of JBDSKT010000040.1, from coordinate 1,574 downwards.
GGATATGTCCGTCGAATATGGGCGTCCGCAAAGCCTCGGCGACCCGGACCATCATCATAAGATTGCCGTTCGCCAGGCGCGTCAATGCGGGATTGAAGGCGCCGAGGACATATGTCTCGGCGTCGAAATGCCCTGATAACGGCGAACGCGACAGGTCGATGTCATCCGGCATGAGGACGAGTTTGTCGATCGAGTAGGTCATTCTTCCTCCCGCAGGTCTGGCGTATGCCACTGCTCTCGGCCCGCCACCGTGACTGAAACGCGCGACCGATAGCCTGGTTGGGGCGGAATGCACGTTTGTCTTTCGCCGAACGCATCATAGGCGCTTTCGCGTTTTTTGAAGCGATGCTTCTTAGCCGGCAGGCTGCCTTCCGACTTAATCTGGATCGGTACGGGAGGCACAATCTAGTGGTACGCTGGCACGTTCCAGGGGGTTATGTGATGCAAAGCGAGATCGAGACGCTAATCGTCAGCGACGGCGAGCTATTGTCGACCGTTCTCGATCAGACGCATGACTGCATCAAGGTGCTCGATCAGGCTGGTCAGATATTGTATGTCAATCAGCAGGGCGCGGCGGCCATGGAATTGAGCTCCTCGGCCGAGCTGGTTGGGCAGTCGTGGGTCGATCGCTGGCCGGCGGAGGTACGGCCCAAGGTGCACAAGGCGTTGACCGAGGCGCGCGATGGCACGCCTGCGCGGTTTACGGCATCCCGGTTCGGCCCGAGCGGTGGGCTTACCTGGTGGGACGTGACCGTCAGCCCGGTGCGGTCGCACCACGGCGACGTCACTCGGTTTCTGACGATCGCACGCGATATGACTGCGGAAGTGGTGGAGCGTGAACGCGTGCGAGTGCTCAGCCTGGAGATGCGCCATCGGCTGCAGAATGCCCTTACCGTGGCCGCTGGACTGGTGGCGATCACGGCGCGAGGAAAACCCGAACTCAGGTCATTTGCCGACGAACTCGTGACCCGTTTCGGGCAGCTCGCCCATGTGCAGAGCATGATCTTGTCGCCGGGCGGAAACAAGCAATTGAAGAACGTCGTATCCGAACTTGCGGCTGTGTACGGCGATGCGATCTCCCTGGCGGTGAATTCGCTGGGCGAGATCCATCTGAGCGATCAAGCGATGCAGGTGCTGGCGCTCTGTTTCGGGGAACTCGCCACCAACAGCATGAAGTACGGCGCGTTGCGCGACGGGAAGCAAGTCCATGTCGAAGGACGCGAGCGCGGCCGCGCGCTAGAATTGGTATGGCGCGAGGAAACGATATTCGGGACCGCGCGCGATGGATCGCAGGGCCTCGATCTTTGCCAACGCCTGGCTACCGCGGCGGGCGGCTCCTTCGAACGAACCGTCGATCCCGGCCGGATGCAAGCGACCATCACCCTGCCCCCGCTTTGAATTCCGGCAACGCCCGTCCAACGGACTGGGCATACGGGAAATCACGAATGCTCGACCGACGCCGCGGCGTGCAGGTTCGGCCGGCAATCGGAGATGGGCCGTGAAGATAATTTTGCTGATCGTGCATGCTGACAACGGGCAAGAAGCTCGCATTCATTGACCCGCCGAAACGGGTT
>JBDSKT010000039.1:0-3299 GCA_039916765.1 Sphingomonas sp. | reverse complement strand
GCGAGAAATTCCACGCGCCGTTTTCGTGGCTCGACCAGCACGACCTCGCGGCCGGTCAGAGCGGCGACGACGATTCCCGGGAAGCCCGCGCCGGTCCCCACATCCAGCCAGCGGCCGGGCGCTGCGTCTGCAAGTCCGATAAGTTGGGCCGAATCGACGATATGCCGGCTCCACAGATGGTCCAGAGACATCGCGGAGACGAGATTCTGGTGCGGCGATTCGGTCCGCACCAGGTCGGCCAGCTTCGTCATTTGCGTTACGCCGTTCGCGCCGAACCGGTCGGCGATCCAGCTTCGCGCCTCGTCCTCGGTCATACGGCTCGACGCTGCGCGTGAAGCATGATGGCGGTCAATGCGGCGGGCGTGATGCCACGGACGCGCGACGCCGCCGCCAAGGTCGTTGGCCGCGCCGCGCCCAGCCGCTCGACCATTTCGGCGGACAGCCCGGGAATGGCGGCGAAATCGAGGTCATCGCCAAACACGATCGCATCATATTGCCGAAGTGCGCGGACTTCATTGTCCTGCCGCGCGAGATACGGCGCATATCGCGCATCCTCGGCGATTTCGGCGATCAACGCCTGCTCCGCGCCGGCCCAGTCGTCCATAAGATGCGCGGGCTCGACCCCGGCGATTCGAAGCCATTCGTATCCCGGTCGCTTGCCACCCACTCCGCCGAGCAAAGCGGCGTCGATCGGTAGGGCTAGCGTCGCCTCGATCGCGCGCCGCGCTCCTTCCCGTTCGCGCAACCGATCGCGGCGAAGGTCGCCTAGACAACCGATACGGTCGGCAATGGGGCTCAGGCGGGTCTCGGCATTGTCAGCGCGGAGGCGCAGACGATATTCGGCTCGCGCGGTCAGCATGCGGTAGGGTTCGGTAATGCCCTGCAGCACGAGGTCGTCGATCATCACGCCGAGATAGCTGCTCGCCCGGTCGAGCACGAGCGGCGGCATGGCCAGCGCCGCCGCCGCCGCGTTGAGGCCGGCGATCAGCCCCTGCCCCGCCGCTTCCTCATATCCGGTCGTGCCGTTGATCTGGCCGCAGCAATACAGGCCGCGCAACGCCCGCACCTCAAGCGTCGGATCGAGCGCGCGTGGATCGATGTGATCATATTCGACCGCATAGCCGGGCACCGCGATCCGCGCACGGCCGAGTCCGGGGATCGACGCGATCATCGCGGCCTGGACATCGACCGGGAGCGAGGTGGAAATCCCGTTGGGATAGATCAAAGGATCGTCGAGGCCTTCGGGCTCAAGAAAGATCTGATGACCGTCACGGTCGCCAAATCGGTGGATCTTGTCCTCGATCGATGGGCAATAGCGCGGGCCCGCCCCCTCGATCGCGCCACCGAACAGGGGCGACCGATCGAGCGACCCGCGGATGATGTCGTGCGTCTCGAGCGTGGTGCGGGTGATCGCGCAGAATGTCTGTGGCAACGCGCGGCCGGGGCTGAGCGGCGACATGGTCCATGGCTCGGTCTCGCTCGCTTGCTCGGCCAGCGCTGCCCAGTCGATCGTTCGCCCGTCGAGCCGTGGCGGCGTTCCGGTCTTGAGCCGCGCCATCGGCAACTTAGCGTCGCGCAGTTGCCGCGCGAGCAACGACGCCGACGCTTCGCCGATCCGCCCGCCATCGCTGCGTTCCTCGCCGCGGAACATTCGCGCGCCGAGAAACGTGCCGGTGGCGAGCACGACAGAGCTTGCCGCAATCGATCGTCCGTCGGCCAGCGCCAGCCCCGAAACCCGCCCCAGCGCGACCATCAGCGCAGCCACTTCTCCGGCGATGATATCCAGACCGGGCTGTTCGGCGAGCATCTGCTGGATGGCGCCGGCATAACGCTTGCGATCGGCCTGGACGCGAGGTCCTTGCACCGCGCTGCCCTTGCTCCGGTTGAGCATGCGGTAATGGATGCCGGCCCGGTCGGTGGCCCGCGCGATCAGGCCATCGAACGCATCGACCTCGCGCACGATATGGCCCTTGCCAAGCCCGCCGATCGCCGGATTGCAGGACATCGCACCGATCTTACACAGGTCAAAACTGACCAGCGCGACACGCGCGCCTAGCCGCGCCGCCGCCGCGGCGGCCTCGGTGCCGGCATGACCTCCGCCGACCACGATCACATCGTATCGCTTCATGGTGATGCCGCTATGGCGTTGGGCGCTGGCTGTCAAAACTGTTCCACGTGGAACGTCACTTCCCGACGCAGAACCGAGCGAACAGTGTATCGAGCATCGCCTCGACATCGGCGCGGCCAGTCAGGCGATCAAAAGCGCTCAATGCCAGCCGGATATGCTCGGCGATGAGCAGCGTGTCGCGTTCGCCCGCGCACTCGGCCAGGCAATGCGCGGCGTTGGCGAGAAGCAAACGCTGGCGCGCATTTACCGCGATTTGGTCGGGCGGCGGCAACATGGCAGCAGCGCGACTACCCAACGCGGCCCACACGGCATTGACCCCCTCGCCGTTCGCGGCGGCTGTGGAGAGCAAGCGCCCCGGCGGGAGCGTGCCCCGCCCCGCCATATCGGCACGAGCATGAATCCAAAGCGCATTCTCCGGGGGCGGGTCGTCGCCCAGCCACAGCACGATATCGGCTGCCTCAATCGCCCTTCCCGCACGCTCGACACCGATCGCCTCGATCGGGTCGTCGGTCGTATCGACCAATCCCGCCGTATCGATCAGGACATAGGCGATCCCGCCTCGCACTACCGGTGCCTCGATCCGGTCACGCGTCGTGCCGGCGATCGGCGACACGATGGCGGCTTCTCGGTCCGCCATCGCATTGAATAACGTCGATTTTCCGCTATTGGGCGGTCCGGCGATGACCACGCGCAGCCCGTCTCGCAACCGTTCGACCGGGGGTACGGCAAGCAGCCGCTCGATATCGCCGCCCAATGCCACCGCCTCGTCGGCCAAGGTGGCCGCGATCACCGGTGCGACGTCATCCTCATCGGAAAAGTCCAGCGCGGCTTCGATTCGCGCGGCAATCGTCAACAGCGCGGTTCGCCAGGTGTCCACCGCACGGCTTAGCGCACCCTGCGCCGACGCTAACGCGACCTTGCGCTGATGTTCGGTTTCGGCGGCGAGCAGGTCGCCCAGCCCTTCCGCTTCGGTCAAATCGATCCGCCCGCTGGCGAGCGCGCGGCGCGTGAACTCGCCCGGCTCCGCGGCGCGCAGACCGGGACATTTTGCCAGTGCCGACTCGACCGCGCGGACAACGGCGCGACCGCCGTGGAGATGCAACTCGGCCAAATCCTCGCCGGTGGCAGAGCCCGGCCCCGGAAAGATCAGCACCAGCGCGCGGTCGAGCGG
>JBDSKT010000038.1:0-5613 GCA_039916765.1 Sphingomonas sp. | reverse complement strand
CGGAATTGGCCAGGCTCATCCTGCGGGCACTGGTTCGCCCCGCCAGCGCGGCCAATGCGATTCGCTGAATGTCGTTCATCGGCGAATCCTCGTCGGCGCAGGCGAGGTGGCTCATCAACGTCTCGATCGCCAGCTCGTCGAGCAGGCCTTGCGCGATCTCGTCAGGCGAAACGCCGAGGCGGTTCATTCCGGTGTCGACCATTACGTCGCACGCGCCGCCGCCCGAGGTTTTCCACAGCGCGACCTGGGCCGGCGTGGATAGGACGGGCCGGGCGATATTTGCCTTGGCGAGCGTGAGATCGCCGGAGCGTATACCGTGCAAGACCGATACCGGCAGATCGAGCGGCGCGAGCGCCTCCGCCTCGGCCCAGGTGGCAACAAAGAAATTGCGGCAACCGGCTCGCGCCAGCCGCGATGCGATATCGACCGCGCCGAGGCCATATCCGTCGGCCTTGACCGCCGCGCCGCAGGCCGCGCGACCGCTTAGTGCGTCAAGTGCCCGCCAGTTGGCGACGAGCGCGGTGCCATCGAGGCGGAGACGGATCGGTGCAACCATTGCGCGCGGTTAGCTGCTCCAACGCGGTGATGCCAGACCGCGCGTCAATCAGCGCTTGCTCGTCCCGGCTTGGATTCGTGCAGCCCGAAGACCGTCACGATCAGCGCCACCGCGACGACCGCGAACGTGTACCAAAGACCGGCATAGGGGTTGCCGGTGCGCGCGACGATGTATTGGCTGATGAAGGGCAGGAAGCCGCCGAAATAGCCAGCGCCCAGATGATAGGGGATCGACATCGAGCTGTAGCGGATATGCGGTGGGAACATCTCGGCGAGCAAGGCGGCGACTGGCCCGTAGGTCAGCCCGGACAAGAGGCTCAATCCCAAGATGGCGACCAGGATCATCGCGATTCCCCCCGCGCTCGGCACGACCTTGCCGAGGTTATACCCGTGCGCCGCAAGTGCCTTGTCGAGTCCGGCGTCGCTGAGGTCATCGACCGGGACCTCGCCGATCCGCGCCACCGTCGCCGGGGTCCGGGCTTTGGTATAGGCGACGCCCTTCTTGGAGAAATAATCGAGCAGCCGCCCGCATGCGTCGGTCTGTTTGGGTTCGAACGGTCGGTACACACAATGCGGGCCGGCAACGACGACGGGCGCCCGCTCCGCCGCGAGCGACAGCGCGGGATTGGCCGCGCTGCCCATCAGCCAAAACAGCGGGAAGAGCAGCGCCAGGGTGAGCGTGTATCCGATCACGATCGGGCTCTTGCGCCCCACCGTGTCGGATAGACGCCCGAAAGCGATGAAGAAGCCGACCCCAGCAAGAACCCCGATGCCGGTGATCGACTGGGCGGTCGTTTCCTCAACGCGCATCGTCGTCTGGAGGAAGGATAGCACGCTGAACATCGCGGTGTACCAAATCACCGTCAGTCCGGCGGCGATGCCGAACAGCGCGACGAACAGCCGCTTGAGGTTGCCCGGATAGGTGAAGCTTTCGACAAAGGGGTTTCTCGATGCCTCGCCAGCTTCCTTCATAGCGCGAAACACCGGACTTTCGGACAGTTTCAGGCGCATCCACAGCGACACGGCAAGCAGCAGCAGCGAGAAGATGAAGGGAAAGCGCCAGCCCCATGCGACCCATGCCGCCGCCGGTATCACTGCCTTGGTCAACAGCACGACCGCCAGGCTGAGGATAAAGCCCCCCGCGACGCTCGCCTGGATGAAGCTCGTGTAATAGCCGCTTCGCCCCGGCGGCGAGTGCTCGGCGACATAAATCGCGGCGCCGCCATATTCGCCGCCAAGGGCGAGCCCCTGCAACACGCGCAGCGCAATGATGAGGAACGGGGCGGCAAGGCCGATCGACGCCGCCGACGGGACAAACCCGACGCCCGCGGTCGCCAGCCCCATCAGCGTGATCGTCACGAGAAAGGTATATTTGCGGCCCAGCCGATCCCCGAGAAACCCGAACAGGATCGCGCCGAGCGGCCGAAAGCCGAACCCCACCGCAAAAACCGCCCACGCGGCGAGGGTCTTCACCAGGTCATTGCCGGCAGGAAAGAAGGTTTGGCCTATGATCCCCGAGGCGACGAGCGTGCCGTAGATGAAGAAATCATACCATTCGAAAATGGTGCCGAGCGACGACGCGGCTATGACGAGCTGAATATCGCGGCGGGTGGGGGCGTTATCCGGTCGGCATCTTGGGGTTCCTAAAATCGTAGCCATGCTATCCCCGCAAAGAATCGAAGATAACGAGGTCCTGCGACACGGCAAGGCGCTATCGCGCTTTTGCCTCCACGCGGAACTGCAAAAAAGGGGCGGCCACGTAGTGACCGCCCCCAATATGTTAGTACGTGCGACTAGAACTTGATACGAGCGCCCGCGTAGAAGCGCCGGCCGATTGGATCGTAGGTGCCCGCATCGGTTTCAGTACCCGTGTTATCTCCCGGAAGGCCACTGATCAGTAATGGAGTGGGAGAGTTAGTAAGGTTAAATCCGCCAACGAAGAACTCGTAATGATCACCAGGAGTGAACCGAATTTGCGAGTCGAGGGTGAAGCGAGACTTGATTCGATAAGATGCATCTGCCCCTGCCAGGACGCCTGTAAAGGAATAGGGCAAGTATGAACGACCAATAAAGTTGCCGCGTAGTGTGAAGCCGAAATTCTTATCATTGTAGCTGATGTTACCGCTCGCCCGATCCCAAGGCGAACCCTCTTCACCTGCTAAGTTGATCGGCTTGCCCGCCGCATCAGTCTCGCCTGGTGTGTCGAGGTAGAACAAACGTGTGTAAGCGAGCTTTGTGGTCAACGTACCGCGACCAAGACCCCAATCCGACAAGGCCTGACGATAGCTTAACGTAACGTCCAAACCGGTAGTCTTGAACGAGCCAAGATTGGCTGCGGTTGCATTGATAAACTGCAAGGAGCCAGGGCTATTAGGGCCCTCAGCGTTTGCGCGGCGCGTAATCAATGCGCAGAAAGCAGGATCAGGCGTGGCCGCATAACAATTATTAAGGATCGTCTGACGTCCGAATGCCGCGATCTGGTTTTTGATGCGAATGTTGAAATAATCCACAGTCAGGGCAAAGTTACGGAGAACGTGAACTGACCGAGGATTGATTACCGCACCCACCGTAAACGTGTCGCCCGTTTCCTGCTTCAGGTTGGGATTGCCGCTGTTGAAGCCGGAAATACCCTGAAGATCCGACTGATTGACCGCGAACGTGCCGCCATTGGCCGCAATGTTGTTCAACACACCAGGATTTGCCCGGCACGCAGCCGATGCGGCTGTCGTTGATGTCAGCGTTACGCCGACACACGGATCGGTCAGACCAGTCGGGAAAGTTTGGCTGCGGCCACCGAACAATTCCCCAATGTTAGGAGCGCGGGTAGCCCGGGCCTCGACTGCGCGGAACCGAATGTCGGGAATGGGCGCGTATTCGACACTGCCATTATAGCTGTAAACCGTGCCCACAGCCGACAACGAGTAGTTTGACACGCGACCAGCGGCACGAACTGCCAAGGTATTGAAGAACGGGCGGTTGACCAAGAGCGGAATCGCGAGTTCAGCATAAGCTTCTTTAACATTGAACGAGCCCGCCGTCGGTGCAGTCGCATTACCACCATTGAGACCGGCCGTGGTTAGCGGATCGCTGACTTGCGAGCTGCTTTCCTTGCGATATTCAACACCCGCTGCAATTCCAAGCGGACCGTCCCACAACTGGAACAGGTTACCAGAAATGCTCGCACCGCTGACAATCTGTTGAATATTGACGTTGCGGGTCTGCCCTGCCTGAATATAATTTACCGCTGCGGCGCTAATCGATCCAGGCCCGCCGAAAATGTTGGCGGGTTGGCAGCCTTGAGCGCGAGCGACTGGATCTGCGCATTGCGGACCGTTTGGACCTGGAATAACTTCAAGGGCGTTGGCGAAGCTGGCCAGGTTAACCTGGCCGCTGCCAACCTGCGACTCTATGGTCTGACCGTACGTATAGAACGCATCCCACTTGAAGTTTCCGAAAACATCTCCGTTTAACCCGGCGAGGAACCGATAGCTCGTGCGCTGCGCAGTGAACGTGCGGGGGCCGAAATCGGCGAGACGACGAGTAAAGGAAATGTCCTTGAGCCCATCACCCGTACGATCAGTGGCATTCGCAAGGATAAAGGCCGGTACGAAGGGATTGTTAATGATCACGCCGTTGACGAGACTCTGGATTGGCTGAAATCCGCCGCACGCCCTGACAGCCTGACCTGGGATACAGGCGTTAGGCGAAGTGCCATTGACGCCCGAAGTCTGAAACGCAAAGGGCTCGATCAACTGCGTGGAGGAAGTTTTTGCAAAATTGCCCTCGATCGAGGCGTTGATGTGATCAGTGATAGCGTAGTTGCCGCGGAACGCACCAAGGTAGCGTTCAACCGGAACGGCAATGGTGCGAAAAGCGCTTCGATTAAAACCCGTCGCGTTCTCAGCCGTTGGATGACAAGGATCAGCTGTCGTACAGCCTCGAACTGTCGCCGAAACGCCGTCGTTATTATGGACAAGACCATTCGTATTAACAATATTCAAAGTACCGCCGGCACCGATGGTACGAGACAAGTTGCCAAACGTGATTGTTCCGCCCGGATTAAAGCTGGAAAAGAACGGCCGATATGCTTCAAACAGCCGACTGTTATCGCCATTGCCAACTTCGGTGGCGCAGCCGCCGGCGGAATCGGCGACCTGATAGCAGGCGTTTTGATCGACCGCGGAACGACCACGATCTGAGCTGTAAACACCGTCTTCCTTGTCATACCCGATATAGGCTGTGATGTTTCCACGGCCATCATCGAAATTGTGTCCCATCATTACGCTGACAGATTTAGTCGCGCCGTCGCCCTTTTCGGTGATGCCCGACTGGCCGTCGAGTTGCAGACCTTCAAAGTTATTTCTGTAGATAATATTGACTACACCGGCGACAGCGTCCGACCCATAAACCGACGACGCACCGCCCGTGAGGACTTCGACCCGCTCGATAAAAGGGGTCGGGATGTTGTTCAGATCGACGATGTTGCTCCCCGGTACGCCTGAAACCGTACGGTGGCCGTTGATCAAAACCAGCGTGCGCGCTGTTCCCAAGTTACGCAAATCGACCGATGCGATACCCGCGCCAGCGGTCAAAAAGTTTGTATTGGTACGGCTAAACGTTGGAACCGCCGAAACGGCAGGGTTCTCCTGCAGCACGTTCTGCACGTTCAACTGACCCGACTCTTTCAGGTCCCGAGCGTCAACAATCTGCAATGGTGACGCAGAACTGAGGGTCGGCGACGCGATACGCGATCCGGTGACAACGATCGCTGTACCGTCATCGGCGCAACCGGCCGCTCCAGAATTTTGAGCGCATTCACGCGTGGCTGGATCGCCGACTTGCGCGCTAGGAGCAGCTGTCGATGGGCTGTCCTGGGCAACGGCCGGCATCGCAAAACCGGCCGCACTGGCCATCAGGGTGGATGCCAATAAGCGCTGACGATTAATCGATTTCATATGCACAGCCCCTTATTTGCAGCGAATTCGCTGCATGTTTTAATTTGCGGCCGATGTGTTGGCTTTGTTGGCCTTGTCGGCGACGCTACGTTCAGCTTAAGGA
>JBDSKT010000037.1:0-5758 GCA_039916765.1 Sphingomonas sp. | reverse complement strand
GATGCACGGCGCGATCCGCGCAAAAATACGTGCGTTGCTCGGTGACGAGGCCGATGCGATGCGATTGCTTTATGGTGGGTCGGTGACGGCGGACAATGCCGCCGAGTTGCTCAGCGCAGGCGACGTGGACGGCGCGCTCGTCGGCGGCGCCAGCCTGACGGCGGCGAAGTTCGCGCCGATCGTGGACGCGGCTGGTCGCTGACCGTCGGGCCGGCGCCGTTGACCCAGCGGTGACAAAATGCGTTCGCCGAGATTGGATGTTCCAATGAAATCGCTTGCTACGGTGGTGCAGGGGCTGAGCTTGTCGGTGCTGCTGCTCGCGATTGCGGGCTGTGCCTATCCGCCAGCAAAAGCCGTGACGGGCGGTTTCATACCGATGCCGCGCACCTTTGATGCGCGGCGCGCCATGATGGTGGGCAAGGTGCGAACGGATATCCTGCGCCGCTTGCCCGGCTTCGACGACGACGTGTTCGAGCAGGTGCTGGCAGTGATGATGAAAACGCCCAGAGAGCGATTTTTATCTCGCGACGCTCACGATCTAGCCTATCTGGATTTTCCACTTCCTATCGGTTTCGGCCAGACCATTTCCGATCCCCACATCGTCGCGGTGATGACGGCCGCCGTGAAGTTGCCGCCCCGAGCACATGTTCTCGATATTGGAACAGGTTCTGGCTATCAGGCGGCCATTCTCTCTCCGCTGGCAGCAAGCGTAGTGTCGATCGAGATCGTCCCGCAACTGGCAGCAGCTGCGCGTCGCAGGTTGGGGCACATGGGTTACGCAAATGTCTCAGTGCATACCGGCGATGGGTTCCTCGGTTCATCGGCTGAAGCGCCCTATGACGCGATCATCGTCGCGGCGGGCGCGGAAAAGCCGCCGCAGCCCTTGATCGACCAGCTTAAGGTCGGCGGCAGAATGGTCATGCCGATCGGCCCCACTACAGCCGAGGAGGAGCTCGTCATGATGACCAAACAAGCGGGCGGCACGCTCAATCGATGTTCGCTCGGCGGGGCAAGCTTCGTTCCATTAACCGGGATCGGTCAACGGAGCACGGCGGCCCGAGATCGCGATACGTCCGCGATTCCCTCCTGTTTCGGCGTTGGCATTTCCTGATTGCGGGCGCGACTATGTTGCCGCATCGCCACTAGGTTCGGATTGTCGGAAGTGGTCAAAGTCACGCCGCTTGAGCAATGCCTTATCGCCCATGCCGCTTTAACCGTACCGTCCCTTTAGCAGTTCCCATGCCGCGCGTAGCCCGAGCGCTTCCCCCCCTTTCGGCCGCCCTGGTTTGGCGGCTGGACGCCAGGCGAAGGTATCGAAATGCGCCCACGGCACTCCGTCAGGTACGAAGCGGCGCAGGAACAACGCCGCCGTCACCGCGCCGGCAAAGCCGCCATCGGGCGCATTTACCAGATCGGCAACGTCGGATTTGAACATGTCCTCATAGCCGTCCCACAACGGCATCCGCCACAGCGGGTCGTGCACCGCCTCGCCCGCCGCAATCAGGTCGGCGGCGAGCGCATCGTCATTGGCGAAAGTCGCCGGTAAATCAGGGCCGAGTGCCACCCGCGCCGCCCCGGTGAGAGTCGCGAAATCAAGGATCAGTTCCGGCTTTTCCTCGCCAGCCTTGGTCAACGCGTCGCCAAGGATCAGGCGACCTTCGGCATCGGTGTTGGTGTTCTCGACGCTCAGTCCCTTGCGCGTCGCCAACACGTCGCCGGGGCGAAAGGCATTGCCGGCAATGCTGTTTTCCACCGCCGGAATGAGCAGATGGAGCCGCACCTTGAGCCGCGCCGCCATCACCAGCCCGGCGAGCGCCAGCGCGTGCGCCGCACCGCCCATGTCCTTCTTCATCAGCCGCATACCCGAGGAAGGTTTGATGTCGAGCCCACCAGAATCGAAGCACACGCCCTTACCGACGATGGCGATGCGTGGATGCTTGGGGTTGCCCCATTCGAGCTCGATCAGCCGCGGCTCGCGCCCCTTTGCCGCCGCCTGACCGACCGCATGAACCATCGGATAGCCCTTGGCGAGGTCGTTACCTTTGGTGACGACGAGCGTCGCGTCGTGCTTTTTCGCGAGCCTGGCGGCGGCATCCTCCAGTTCCGTAGGTCCGAGATCGGCGGCGGCGGTATTGACCAGGTCGCGTACCTTGGCGGTGGCGGTCGCGAGCCGCACGATTTCCTCGATCCGTGCCGGCTCGCCGGTGAGTAGCACACGCGGACCTGCGATCTTGTCGTCCCTGCGGTAACGATCGAACCGGTGCTGCGCGAGGCACCAGCCGAGCATCGCCGCACCGGGCTCGCCGCTCGCCAGTCGATATGTCCCCGCCGGGAGCTGCTCGCCGAGCGAAGCGATTCGCCACGGCGATGTTTCCGGCTCGTTGCAGACCAGAAGCATCGACCATTCTTCCGGCCCGTCGCCGGGCAAAACCGCACGATTGCCGGCCTTGCCGGTCAGACCGTGCGCGGTGATTGCGGTGCGCGCACGCGGCGGCTGATTTGCAAGCCAGTTCGTCCATCCGTCAGGATGTACAACGTGGATCACGGTCGCCGCCTGCCCTTGATCGGGCTGGAGCAGTGCGGAAAAGCGATCGCTCATTGACCACCTGGCCTGACGAGAAACTGCTCGATCTTGCCGGTCTTGGGTTCAAAGAAGACCGAGAGGTTCAACGTGCGATCCTTGTATTTGATGCGGTAGCTGCGCAGCGAGAATCCTCCCCGTAGCCGCGCCGGACCCGTCGCGGAAAAGCTAATGGGCGCGCCAAGCGGGGCAAGGCTTTCGCGGTAATCGCGCTGCGTCACGGCCGTAAAATAGTAATTGGCGTCCTCGGTCAGCAGCGAGCGATCGAGGGTGCCGCCGCGTAGCTGATCCAAAACCGTCCGCGCCTTCGCAGCGGCCGCCGCATCGTCAGCGCTGGTCGGCGGAGCGGGGAGCAGCACGTCGGCAAGCTTACCGGCGATGACGCCCGCAGCACTGCTCGACCAAGTGTTTGTCAGTACGACAAACGCCGCCTTGTCGTCTGGGAAAACGAGATTTTCGGAAACGAAACCGACGGCTTCGCCGCTATGCTCGATCATCTTGCGGCCATCCTGGATACGCGAAAAGACGCCTAAACCGTAATGAGTGTCGGTGCCGTCGAGAAGTTTGATCGGACTTTCCTGCGTATTCCATTCGGCCGGGGTCAGTAGCGTGCGGTCGATCCGCGCCACGTCCCATTTGGCGAGGTCGCGTGCGCTCATCGACAATTCCCCCGCGGCGTAAAGCCAACCGGTGGCGGCTGGCGGTTCGACCCGCACCGGGCCGAGCGCATGGCGGCCATAGCCTTGCGGGAAACCATTTCCGACCGCCTTGTCCTGGTCATAGGCCGTGATGCCGAGCGGCCTGAAGATGTGCGCTTGCAGGAAATCGAGCAGCGTCATGCCCGAGACCTTTTCGACGATCAGGCCAGCGACGACGAAACCGGTATTGGAATATTGCCACTGCGTACCGGGCGCGAAATCGAGTGGCTTTTTGGCCCAACGATCGAGGATGGCCTGAGGCGTCACCGGCGTGCCCATCGCCTTGAAACTGTAATCCTGCGGCCAGTAATCCTGCAGTCCCGACGTATGGCTGAGCACTTGGCGAATGGTGATCTTGTCACCATCGGTGATGCCGGAGACGTATTTGCCCACCGTATCGTCCAGGTTCAGTTTGCCTTGGTCGGCAAGTAGCAGAACCGCGGCGCCAGCGAATTGCTTGGAGATCGACGCGATCTGGTACGGCGCGTCGGTGATCGGCTTGACCATCGTTTCCGATTGCTTGCCATAGGCTTTGGCGAAAACGATCTTGCCCCCCCGAACGATCGCGACCGAGGCGGACGGCGTGCCCGTCGCGGTAATTTCACGCGCGACGATCTGATCGACTTGTGCGGTCTCGGCGGGGGTGAGTTGCTGGGCGAAAGCGGGCGCCGCCAACAACGTGGCGGCGGCGAACAGGGCAAAGCGGCGCATCGGCATCCTCAAACGGCGAAACAAGCGGTGGACCATAGCGACTGCCGCGCGCGGCACCAGATGCCGCCGCGCTGGTCGTCAGCCCTAGCGAAAATTCAACCGTGAGGGATTGGACGGCCGCGCCGACGGTAACGCGCACATCGCCAGCGCGTGGTCGATCATCCACGTCAGCCGATCGCGCGCCGCGGCAAGCTTGTCGGGCTCCAGCCCCTGGTCCTGCGTCTCGAAATTGAGATAGGCCAGGTGATGAAGCACCGCATAGTTTGAGAGCGAGCCGTCGCTATCGATAACCTTTTCGTGGATCACGTTGAAATCGGCCGCCATCAACTCCCGCTCACAATACGCGCTGTCGGGCCCGCCGACCAGGTTATACGTCGCGAACGCCACGGTATCGGTATCATCGAAGGGATAGGCATGGGTCTTCGATTCGCTCGGCTGCATCACCGCATTGCAGAAATGGACCGACACCTCGCCTTCGCCGGGCACATCTTCGGGATGCGGACAGGTCGAGTTGGCCGGCTCGTAACCCCGGGCGTTGGTGTGGAGCGCGATGATCGGCCATGCGCCGCGATTGACCGCCGCCAACACCTGCGAGGGATAACCCGGCAAGCCGTCGTGGAAATCGCGATTGGGGTCGATCGGCGGCCCTTCGCTGACGCTGGCGTTCATGCGAACGCCGCCTGAATCGACCGCGATGATCGTGCCGCCATATTTATGGATCGCGACCAGCGCGGCCTCGAACCCGGCATTCTCATTGTCGTGGGGGACGAACCATAATGGTCCGGTAGGCCGCGCGCGATCCTCGATCCGGTAAAGCCGCCACGTCGCGCGCTCTTCGCTGAAGGCGATGCGGCTGACGGTAAGTCCGGCCCAAGTCGCGGCGTCAGGATGTCGCACAAAGTCGTCGTCGGGCACCGCCAGTGGATCGACGCGGGTCACCGTGAGATCAGCCGGCGCCGCTCCGATCATGGCAAGCGCGATGAGGGCAAGGCCGGGAAAGCGCATCATCCTCCCCTAGGTCGGATTGCGAGCGTAGCACTATGCCAATGCCGCGCCGTCCTATGCCCTGCGGCTTTGCGGCGGATCAGACGGGCGCGCCAAACAGATCGTGCTCGTCGGCGTCCTCGATCGTGACCGGCACGATATCGCCCACCGCTAAATGCCCGGCGTCGCGCAGATGGACCTCGCCGTCGATCTCGGGCGCGTCGGCCTGGCTGCGGCCGGTGGCGCCGCCTTCGTCGCCGACCGCGTCGATGATCACATCGAGCGTCCGGCCGATCTTGGCGTGAAGCTTCGCCGCCGAGATGCGCGCGGTAAGCTCCATCAGGCGAGCGTAGCGCTCTTCCTTGATTTCCTCCGGCACCGGATCAGGCAGGGCATTGGCACTGGCACCCTCGACGGGCTCGAACCGGAACGCCCCGACACGATCGAGCTGCGCCTCATGGAGCCAGTCCATGAGGTAGGCGAAATCGTCTTCGGTTTCACCGGGAAAGCCGACGACGAAGGTCGATCTGATCGCAATATCGGGGGCGATGGCGCGCCAATTCCGAATGCGGTCGAGCACCTTGGCGTCGTTCGCCGGCCGTTTCATCGCGCGAAGTACCGAGCGGCTGGCATGTTGGAACGGAATGTCGAGATAGGGGAGCACCAGTCCTTCGGCCATCAACGGGATGACCTGATCGACGTGCGGATATGGGTAGACGTAGTGCAGCCGCACCCAAGGCGCGATCTTGCCCAGCTCGCGCGACAAATCGGTCATGTGCGCGCG
>JBDSKT010000036.1:0-2519 GCA_039916765.1 Sphingomonas sp. | reverse complement strand
AACCGAATGGTGAAGACAAGTTCGCGTGCTTCGTCGAGTATCTCGACGCGGCCGTTCAGATCGAGCGAGCCATTGGCGATCTCGGCACCCAATATGGATCTAATGCCATCGACCGCCTCTTTCCTGGCTTCTTCAGGGCTTTGAAATTCGCGGCCCTCTTCATCGGGAGTGAGGCCAGTTCCGTTATACAAATCGAAATAATACAGAGCCATAAACACGATCCGTCAGTCTAGCGGGCCTCATCGACAGCGGGAAGGGCCACGACGACCCGTCCGCAACAACCCAACCGCCCGGCCGACGTTCCGCCTGGTTTGCGCAGATTAACGCAAGTCATGACGATTCGAAATTTATCGGGCGACCTCAGCGTTCGATCGAAATGATCGCTCATTCTCCAAGCAGCGCCGCTCAAGCAGCAGCGCCGGTGGTGGGCAATCGTTTCTTCATATCGAAGCGATTGCCCGACGCTAGAACATGCAATTGAACGCCAAACATCGATAAAGCTTCGTGGTGCTGGGCCTCGGCAACGTTGGAATGTCCGACGTGCGAACCGTCGACGACGTAGACGGCACCTTCTCCGAGCACCCTGACGCGGTCGTCCTCGACGACGATGGCGGTATTCTCGTCTATTCCGATTCCGAGAACCCGGGGGTTTTGCGCAACGGCGCCGAGCAGTCGACCGATCCGACCGCGTTCGGCAAAGTGCTGGTCGATTATGACGTCGCGGATTAGCCCGAGCCCGGCGCCATGTGAAGGTCCCCTGCGCGGTGACTCTCCGCGCTGGTGCCGCGAACGAGCATTGTCTCGCTCATAACCGAGGCACCTGTCGACGTCCCGGCGATCAGTCCGCCGCGCGCATGGAGCTGGCGTACAAGCTCTTCGACCGGCGTGTCGCCGATCTGACTCGAAATGCGCAACTGATCTCCGCCAGTGAAGAAGATGCCCGCGGCGTCGGCCAGTATCTCGCTTGTCTTGCTCGAACGGGTATCTTCTCGCTCGGTCACGTAAAGCTCGACCAGGTCGGTTACCCCAAGAGCCGAGAATGCCTTCTGGTAGGCCTCGAAATAGCCTTCAGGCTCATGACTGGCGACCGTCGCGATTACCAATTTGCCGTTGCCAAGCCGCCGGCGACCTCTTTCAGGATCACGCGGTCGCCGTCTTTGTCTTCGTGGCCGCCGATGAGAATCAGCGGTCCGGGCTGCTCAGCCATCAAGGGACCTTTCAAAATCCTCGCTGCAAATGCCGGCGATAGGCTGCCGGAGCCAGCTCGCATCGACCGCCAGCGCAAAGTGCTTGCTGTTGTGCGCGATCCCGAAACGACCTTCTGAATCAAGCGCGATGATACCCGCTTCGCCGCCGACGCGCGCCAAGCCCTCCAAAGCGGTCAGAACGGCCGGCTGGGCGGGATGTCGATAGAGTGCGTCAATCACGCGACTTGCCAGCAATATTCGGGCGATGCTTTCGCCATCGCCCGAAACGGCGACGCCGCCAACATGGTCGTCGGCATAAAAGCCGCAGCCCGGGAGCGGCGCGTCGCCGACACGGCCCGGCATTTGATGCGTTAGCCCGCCTGTGGAGGTCGCCACCGCGACGCGACCTTGCTGGTCGCGCGCAACACATCCTACCGTGTCGTGCTGCCCGTCACGCGAGACGGCTGCCGGTACATCGAACGGCTCTATCCCGCGGAGTGCTGCGAAGCGGTTGGCACCTTCGCCGGCCAGAAGAATGGGCAGCTCGGACAACAGCAGACGGGCCACCGAAACCGGTGGCGGATACTCTTGATCGCCGCGACGGCGCCGATTTCCAGCGTCGAGCCGTCCATTATCGCAGCGTCGAGCTCGACATCGCCATCGGTGGTCGGCACCGCGCCGCTTCCGGCGTTGAAGTTCGCGTCATCCTCGAGGACACAGACGGCCTTCTCCGCTGCATCGAGCGCGCAGCCGCCGTCGCGCAATATGGTCGCGGCTGCCTCAACGGCGGCTCGACAGCCCTCGCGGGCAACTTCTTGCCGGCTTGGGTGAATTGCGCTTGCGCCGCCATGGACGACGACGGACCATTTAGCTTAGCTCATGGATCAACCGATCTTCCGACATGCGGTCGGGCTCAAACGTATTGACGAGATTCCATACCATTTCGATTTGCGTGGGACTCAACACGACAACGTCACCCGGGCGGGCCAGCCGCAAACTGAACATCGTCGCGGCATCCTCGTCGACGACGCGGTGTATCCGGTCCTCTGAGAGGCCGCCTGCTATCGCACCGCGCGACATCAACGCATTGATCTCGCCGCGTGGTCTACCCCGGCCATCGGGCGTCTCGCGAAACACCAGTTCATCGAAAATGTTTTCCGTCGCGTCCATCCTGCGCGCCGAAACAGGGGTCAAGAATGTCCCGGCGGGCCGCGATTTTGGCGTGATATTGAGCGTTTCTGCGAGCTAACTTTGGTTGCATTTCAAGCTGTGTCTGCTAAGGTGTATCTTAGCGTGAAGGCGATGAAAATCGTGCTTTGATGTCAGTCGCTT
>JBDSKT010000035.1:0-6070 GCA_039916765.1 Sphingomonas sp. | reverse complement strand
CATCGATGGCCCGCACGCCGCGCTCGATCGCGCCGGGATGCGACCAGTTGGCGTGGGTCAGAAGCACTTCGCGGTCGTTGACGACGTCGCTGACCATCGCGACATGGCCGAGCCGCATCCGGCCGCTCGACCGGAAGGCCAGCACCGCGCCGACCTTCGGCGCATGGCCACGCTCGTAACGCCCCGCTGCCTGGCCCCACCACGTATTGGCGTTGCCGCGGATCTCGATGCCGGAAATCTGCCGCGCATAGGGCGCGCACTGCCAGAACTGCGCGAGAGCGGGCGTGGCCGTCATCAGGCCGCACGACAACACCAGCGCAAATCGCGCTGCGAAAGATGTGAACTTCATGAAGCCCCCCGAGGCCCTGAACGGATGTCGAGTGTTCGGCTAGATGGAGTCGGGGAGGTTGGAAACCCCGGCGCGGACCGGTCGGGAACCTTTTCGGATGAACGGTGTTGCGGTGCCGATGAAGCGATAAGGCGTGGCCATGATCGGCGGTGATCGCAGACTTTTTACACGCCTTTTCCGCTTCATCCGGCCGGCGAATCGGTCGCTGCGCCGAGACGTGCGAGTCTCGCCTCGTGCTCGGCGCGGCCGAACGGGAAACGCAGGAAGCAGCCGGCGGCGAGCACGCCGAGCACCAGATAGATCGCACAGAAGATGATCGTCAGCCGGTCGATCGTCGCCAGCGGCACCGCGCCAGGCTTGGCCAGCGCGGGAAAGCCGGCCAGCGCCAGGATCGTCCCCGCCCCAAAGATGCCGATCCCCGAGGTGCATTTCTGCACGAAGAACGATCCGGCGAAGAACACGCCTTCCGAGCGGCGACCGGTGCGCGCCTCGGACTCCTCGACCACATCCGCCATCATCGACGCGCCGAGGATGAAACCCGATACGTTGCACGCGGTCGAGCCGACCTGGAACGCGAAGAACGACCAGATCATCGCCTTCGAACCCGGTGGCGGAAAGAGCCCCGCCAGCCGCAGCAAATACGGCCCGGTGATCAACGCCACCCCAGCGAGGACCGCGGTGGCGGCGATCCGCGGCTTGCTACCGTTCCGGCCGATGGCCGGCGCGGCGAGGAAGGCGGCCATCACCCCGGTCAGCAGCGCGAGGGGCAGCAGCCCGATCGCCCAACCGTCGAGCAGCCAGACATAGCTGTAGAAATAATTCGACAGCGCATAGCTGATCCCCTGGTTGGTGTAGGCGCAGATGCCGGCGAGCATCAGCACCACGAACGCGCGGTTGTTCATCGTCTCGCCGAGTTCGCGGAAATGACCCGCGAGGCTTTGTGGCGCGACCTTTGGTTTGGGCAGGCGCTCGATCTCGCGGTGCGTACCGAGCGCGGAGACCAGGATTGCGACGAACATCATAATCGCCCCCGCCAGCGCCATGCGGCTGTACCCCGCGCCGCGCAAAAGCCCGTTGGGAAAGCTCGGGGTTGGCGCCAGGAACACACGGTAGGCGAGGAGCAGCATCGTCAATCCGCCCGCCCAGCCAAGCAGATATCGCCACGCGGTAATCCGCGTGCGCTCGTCATAATCGGCCGTCAGCTCGGGCGTCAGCGCCTGCGACGGCACTTCATAACACGACACCGCGCTGCGCACCGCGACGGCGGTGACGAACAGCCACGCACCGGTCCAGTTGGTGGATAGCGCGGGCGGATTCCATAACAGGATCCAGCCGACCGCGATCGGCACGGCGGAGGCGTACATCCACGGATGCCGGCGCCCCCATTTGCTCCGCGTCCGGTCCGACAGCGTACCGACCGCGGGGTCGATCAGCGCGTCGAGCACCAGCGCACACATGATGATCAGCCCGACCGTGCCCGGCGCGACCCCGACGACCTGATTGTAGAACAACAGCAGGAAGGTGCCGAACCCGCTGTCCTTGATCCCGTACGCCACCGCGCCAGCGGCATAGGCAAGCGTTGTACGGTTCGACACGCGGCGTGCGGGCGGGACCAGGGATAAACCGGACATCGACCTCTCCGTTATTTTTGCCGAGCATAGTATGGGGTTAAGCCCGGTCAACGCGGCTCTTTCGAATTTCGGGTTTGCACCGCTTGCGGCCGTGCAATGCGGCAGGTACGAAGCGAGACGAACGACAAAGAGGTAAACATGGCGCTCGATCCGGACACTTTCGACGCGCTGATCGACACCCTCCGCCGCTTCGTCGCCGAGCGGTTGCGTCCGCTCGAAAGTACGGTCGAACAAAATGATGAAATCCCGCCCGACGTGGTCCGCGAGATGCGCGACATGGGCCTTTTCGGCCTGTCGATCGCGGAGGAATATGGCGGGCTTGGCCTGTCGATGTCCGAGGAAGTGCGGGTGGCGATCGAGCTTGGCCGCACCACTCCCGCCTTTCGTTCGGCCTTTGGGACAAATGTCGGGATCGGATCGCAAGGCCTTGTGATCGCTGGGAATGACGAGCAGAAAACGGCGTGGTTGCCGAAGATCGCCAGTGGCGAGATCGTCACCAGCTTCGCGCTCACCGAACCCGATGTCGGCAGCGATTCCGGCGCGGTGAAAACCCGCGCGGTCCGCGACGGCGCGGTCTACCGCCTGTCCGGCACCAAGCGCTATATCACCAACGCCGACAAGGCCGACCTGTTCACCGTCATGGCGCGCACCGGCGAAGAAGCGGGCGGGCGCGGCGTCTCCGCCTTCCTCGTCCCGCGCGACCTGCCCGGCGTGTCGATCGGCGAGCCGGAGAAGAAGATGGGGCAAAAGGGCGCCAAGGTCGCCGACGTGATCTTCGACGACGTCCTAGTACCCGCTGCAAACCGGCTCGGCGCGGAGGGCGAGGGCTTCAGACTTGCGATGCGCGTGCTCGACCGGGGGCGGCTGCACATCGCGGCGGTGTGCGTCGGCGTGGCCGAGCGGCTGATCGCCGACTGCGTGGCCTATGCGACGACGCGCCAGCAGTTCGGCAAGCCGATCGCCGAGCACCAGCTGATCCAGGGCATGATCGCGGATTCGAAGACCGAGGCGCTCGCCGCACGCGCGCTGGTGCTGGAGACGGCGGCGGCGAAGGACGCGGGCGGGAATGTCGTGATGGAATCGGCGGCGGCAAAGTATTTCGCGTCGGAAATGGTCGGCCGGGTCGCGGATCGCGCCGTGCAGATCTTCGGCGGCGCCGGCTACATCGCCGATTACGGGATCGAGCGGCTCTACCGCGACGTGCGGCTGTTCCGCATCTACGAGGGGACGAGCCAAATCCAGCAGATCATCATCGCGCGCGAGACGTTGAAGCGCGGCGGCTAAGGAGCACCGACATGGACACCACCAGCCTCTTCCGCCTCGACGGGCGCGTCGCCTTGATCACCGGGGGCAGTCGCGGCATCGGCAAGATGATTGCGGCCGGCTTCATCGCGCAGGGCGCCAAGGTCTACATCTCGTCGCGCAAGGCCGAGGCGTGTGAAGAAACCGTAGCCGAGCTCGGGCCGAATTGCATCGCGCTGCCGCAGGACGTCTCGACCGTTGCGGGCTGCAAGGCGCTCGCCGCGCAATTCGCCGAGCACGAGGCCAAGCTCGACATCCTCGTCAACAATGCCGGCGCGGCGTGGGGCGTGTCGTTCGAGGAATTCCCGGAAAAGGGCTGGGACAAAGTGATGGACCTGAACGTCAAATCGCCCTTCTTCCTGACCCAGGCAGTCCACGAGGCGCTGAAGGCCGCCGCGTCGCCCGCGCGCCCGGCCAAGGTGATCAACATCACCTCGATCGACGGGCTGCGGCTCAATCCATGGGACACGTACAGCTATCACGCGTCCAAATCGGCGCTGATCTACCTCACCAAGCGTCTCGCTGCACGGCTGATCAGGGATTCGATCGTCGTCACCTCGATCGCGCCAGGTGCCTTTGCCAGCGAGATGAACCGAGCCGCGCGCGACCACGGCGACGAGGTGGCGAAGGGCATTCCGGCGAAACGCATTGGCGAGGCCGAAGACATGGCCGGCACCGCGATCTTCCTTGCCAGTCGCGCGGGAGATTACGTCGTCGGCGACACGATCGTGTGCGACGGGGGGCTGGTCAATGCCGCCCTGGGTGTATCGATCGACGCCTGATCATTACCGGCAAAAGGTTACGTTGCGCGCGCATATTTGTAACCTTTGGCCGACAGGTCACGGTATTTGCAGAATTCAGCGATCGGCGTTTTTCGCCTCGTCCCTTACCGGATGACGAACGCGCCGCTTTCGAGCACCGGCAATGTCAAAGAACGATGTCGAGGCTGACAGTAGAAATCCAACATTACCAGCGACTTTTTTTCGAGGTGCGGTCAGCGCGTGACCTTCTGCGCGTGATGCGGCTCCAGCACCATCGTCCACCCCTCGACCCGCCAGCTCTTCAAGCGCGACACGAAGTTCATCCCCACCACGTCCATGTCGCCGAATGCCGGGGACACCACGACGGGCAGGTCGCGCGCGACGACGTTGCCGATGCGGAATTCGCGCACCGTCGCGGTCTGCGCGGCGATCGTGCCGTTGGCGGTGTGGACGACCATCGGAAACGGCGCGTCGTCGGGCTGGAGCCCGGCGGCCGCCGCGGTTTCGCTCGACAGCGCGGTGACGGTCGCGCCGCTATCGACCAGCATCCGTTTCTCGACCCCGCCGATATCGGCGCGAACCCAGAAATGCCCGTCCTGCGCCATCGGCACGCGCATTTCCTTGCCGACGACCTGTTGATCGCCGCCGAGATTGAGCGAACGCGCGATGCGCCCGAAGACGGGATCGAACTGGGCGCGCTGCCCGACCAGCATGACGAGCAGCACCAGCGAGCCGGCGAACACCATTAGCGAGATCACCCGGCTTAGCACCGGCACGCGCTGCGCGATCGCCAGCCCGACGATCACCGCCGCCGCGATCAGCAGATAATGCGTGGTATGCGCGCCGAGATCACCAAACATGCCACCAATATTGGCATGCTGCGGCTTTCTGCAAGCTGACCGCGATCAGCGTGCGATCAGGTGGACGCGCGGCGCTCGCCGAGCAATATCGTCGGCAAATCCGCGCCGGGCCTGGCGCCGAGAACCAACAAATAGATGCACAGGAAAAGCCCGCCGGCGAAGAATGCCAACATGGCGAGCACCAGCCCGACCGCCGAGAAGTGATGCCGCCAAGCGACCCATGCCGCCGACAGCGACAGGAACGTCAGAAAATCGGCATTGAACTGCCCCGGCCATGCCATCGCCGCGAGATCACCGAAGAAGACGGGGAGCAGGTTCAGCCCGTGATGCACGGAAACGGAGATCGTATAACCGCCGAGCCAAAGCAAAAGCACGACCAGCAAGACCCGAAACGCCATCACCGCCTATCTCCCCATTACCTCAACGCGCGATGCCCCCCGCCGCGAGCACCGCCAGCGTCACCAGCTCGCTCGCCGTGCTGGTCATCGGCGCGACCTGCACCGGCTTCTCCATCCCAACGAGCATCGGCCCGATCACCGCGTCGCCGCCAAGCTCGCGAAGCAGCTTGGCGGAGATGTTGGCGGATTGCAGCCCGGGCATGACCAGCACGTTGGCCGGGCCGGACAAGCGCGCGAAGGGGTAGTTCGCCAGCTGCCGGGGGTTCAACGCCACGTCGGGCGCCATTTCGCCTTCATATTCGAAGCCCACCTGGCGCGCGTCGAGCACCTTCACCGCAGCGCGGATATTCTCGAGCCAGCGCCCCTCCGGGTTGCCGAAGGTCGAATAGCTGAGGAAGGCGATGCGCGGTTCGTGGCCCATGCGCCGCGCCACCGCCGCGGTCTGTTCGGCGATATCGGCCAGCTCGTCCGCCGAAGGGCGTTCGTTGATCGTGGTGTCGGCCAGGAACACGGTGTGGCTCTTGCCGACCATCAGGTGGATGCCGAACGGCGTGCGGCCCGGCTCGGGATCGATCACCCGACGCACCTCGCGCATCGTGTGCGCATAGGTGCGGGTGATACCGGTGATCATCGCGTCGGCCTCGCCCAGCTGAAGCATCACCGCGCCGAAGATGTTGCGATCCTGGTTGATCATCCGCTCGCAGTCGCGCTTGAGAAAGCCGCGGCGCTGCAACCGCTCGTACAGGAACTCGACCATGCGCGGCACCAG
>JBDSKT010000034.1:0-4302 GCA_039916765.1 Sphingomonas sp. | reverse complement strand
GGCGCTGATCGAGCGTACGCTGCTGTCGAGCGGGCAGGCCGAGCAAGCGCGCACGCTGGCCGGCATGGTGGTGCAAAAGCTTGGCGGCAAGGCCAGCTTCGCGATCGGCTTTTCGGAAAGCGGGTCGGCGCTGACGGCGCAACTGGTCGGCCGCGGCGACCCCGCCTTCCTCGTCGCGCAGGACCCCGCGGGAACGCTTGGCTTCGACAGCCGCGTGCGCGGCGCGAGCGCGATCCGCCAGCAATTCGGCCGCTGGGGCGTGACCGGCGCGATCGAGACCGGCGACGCGCTCAGCCGCAATGCGGAGGCGATACCCGCCTTGCGCAATCGCTACCGCCAATATGGCTATGCCAAGACGCAGCTGACGCTCGATCGGCGCTTCGGCCCGCTGGCCGCGTCGGTTTCCGGCACGCGGCTGGCGGAGCGCGATACCGTGCTCGGCGCCAAATTCACCGACGGGCTCGGCGGCACACGCGCGGTCAGCTATTTTCTCGACGTCGCGGCGCGGATCGACGCCGGTGCCGGCTGGTCGGTCGGCGGTTCGCTGCGCCGCGGATGGTCGCTCGCCGACGTGCGCGGCGGTGTGACGGGCGGAGGCACGATCCGCACATCCGCCTTCGCCGCCGACATCGGCAAGGATGCGCTGTTCGGATCCCGGGACAGTATCGGGCTTCGCGTGTCGCAACCGCTGCGGGTGTCGCGCGGCGGGATCGATCTTCGACTGCCGACCGATTACGATTACGATACCGGCGCGGTGACGGCGTGGAGCATGCAGACGCTCAACCTCGCGCCGACCGGGCGCGAGCTGGACGCCGAGCTGCGCTATTCGGTGCCGGTCTGGCTCGGTCAGCTGCAGAGCAACCTGTTCTTCCGCCGCAACCCCGGCAACTTCGCGTCGCTGCCCGACGACAAGGGCGCCGCGGTTCGCTGGTCGATGGATTTCTGATCCGAACGGACGAGGGCTGGCGAACCACCGTGCGGCGCCCCATCTGAGGCGGCATGACCGGATATTCACTGCTCGATCTCGTCCCAGTCGTCGAAGGCGGGAGCGTGCACCAGGCGCTCGCCAACGCCGCCGATCTCGCGGTGCATGTCGAGCGACTCGGCTTCGCGCGTTACTGGTGCGCCGAGCATCACGGCATGGCGGGCATCGCCAGCGCGGCGACCTCCGTAGTCCTGGCGCATATCGGCGCGGCGACCTCGACGATCCGGATCGGCGCTGGCGGCATCATGCTGCCCAACCATTCGCCGTTGGTCATCGCCGAGCAGTTCGGCACGCTCGACGCGCTGTTTCCGGGGCGGATCGATCTCGGGCTGGGCCGCGCGCCGGGCAGCGACCAGCGGGTCGCCCGCGCGATCCGGCGCACGCTGGAAAGCGACCCCAACGCCTTTCCGCGCGATGTGATGGAGCTGCAGAGCTATTTCGCCGGCGCGGATGAGATTGGCGGGCAGGCCGGCATCACCGCGACCCCTGGCGCCGGCGCGAATCCGCAATTGTGGATCCTCGGGTCGAGCCTGTTCGGCGCGCAACTCGCCGCCGCGCTCGGCCTACCCTATGCCTTCGCCTCGCATTTCGCGCCCGACGCGCTCGACCAGGCGCTGGCGCTGTACCGTCGCGATTTCCGTCCCTCGGCCCAGCTCGATCGGCCCTATGCGATGGCCGGCTTCAACGTCTTTGCCGCCGATACCGACGCCGAGGCGGAATTGCTCGCCAGCTCGCAGCAACAAGCCTTCGTCGCGCTGCGCACCGGCCACCCCCGCCAACTTCCGCCGCCGGTCGCGGGCTATCGCGAGAGCTTGCCGCCGCCGCACGCCGCGATCCTCGATCATGTGCTGCAATGTTCGGCGATCGGCGCGGCGGACACCGTCGCTCGCGGCATCGCCGCCTTTGTCGAACGTGCGCAGGTCGATGAGGTGATGGTAGCGAGCGCGATCTACGACCACGACGCCCGCAAGCGCAGCCTGGCGATCACGGCGGAGGCGATGCGCGAGGTTAGGGCCGCCGCTTGAATTCCCCTGTCCGCCGGTCCAAAATGGCGTCTTTCCAAGGATCTGGCATATGACACGGATGATGAAACTCACCGATATCGCGCTGCATGCCGCGCTGCTACCGGTCGCGCTGCTGGCCGTCTCCAGCGCCGCGGTGGCGCACGCCAGGAATGCCGATCCGTTCGCCTATTCGTTCAAGATGACGCCCGAAGAGGGGCCGATCGATCCTAGGATCGATCACCGGTACACCGCCCGGTGGACGGCATGCCAGAAACACGCGTCGGTTACGCGGGAGAATGCCGCCTGTTTCGAAGCCGAATTCGTCCGCCAGGACGCGGTGCTGAACCAGGTGTGGAAGCGGACGATCGCTCGCTTACCCACCGTCAGCCGACGCCCGTTGCTGGCGGCTCAGCGGCAATGGATCGCGGCGCGTGATCCGTTCTGCCGATCGTTTTCCGACGGTTTCGGGCAAGGGACGATTGCCCCCGTCGCTTATTCGAACTGCCGGGTCGAACAGACCATCCGGCGGACGATCTGGCTCGAACAGCTGGGATAGCCGCCGCCAGCCGGCGTCGATCGAACCGCTCAGCTCGCCGCCGGAAGCCGCAACCGCACCATCAGGCCGCCCAGATCTTCGCTCTCCTCGAGGCTGACCGTGCCCTCGTAAATCTCCGCCACGTCGCGGACGATCGCGAGGCCAAGCCCGGTCCCGGGCTTGCCCGTATCGAGCCGCGCGCCCCGGTCGAAGATGCGCACGCGCTCCTCTTCCGGGATGCCAGGCCCGTCATCCTCGACCAGGAACTCGACGAAGCCGGCCTGTGCCTTGACCGTGACGAACACGCTGCCCCCGCCATATTTGGCTGCGTTCTCGATCAGGTTGCCAAGCATTTCGTCGAGGTCCTGGCGTTCGACGTGGACCTGCAGGTCCTTCGGGCCATCGGCATCGATGCGGACGTGGCGGTAGAGGTGGCCGACCGCGCGCTCGACCGATTCCAGGCTCGGCCACACCCCGGCGCGGCTGTGCGCCGAACCCCGCCTGCCGACGGCGCGCGCGCGTGCGAGGTGGTGATCGACCTGGCGGCGCATCGTCGTCGCCTCGCGCACCACCGTCTCGCCGAGATCGTCGGCCTTGGCGGTCGCCGCGTTCATGATCACGGTCAGCGGCGTCTTGAGCGCATGGGCGAGGTTGCCGGCATGGCGCCGCGCCTCCTCGGCCTGGCGCTCGTTATGCGCGATCAGCCCGTTCAGCTCCTCGACCATCGGCGCCACCTCGATCGGCATCGGCCGCTCGATCGCGCGCGCTTTGCCCGCGCGCATCCGGGCGATTTCCTCGCGCACCTTGCGAAGCGGCCACAGCCCGTAAAAGGTTTGAAGCGCGGCCAGCACGATCAGCCCGAGCGCGAGCAACAGGAAGCTGCGCACCAGCGTGCGGCGCAACGCATTGATCTGTTCGTCGAGCCCGTCGCGGCTCTGTGCGACCTGGAAGCGCCAGCGCACGTTGGATCCCGGCAGCTTCACGTCGCGCTCGATGAGCCGTAGCCGCTCCGGATTGGCCGCTGCCTTGTCGACGAATTGGTCGCTGTCATAGGCGTGCACCGTCATGTCGGTGTGCGCGCTGCCGTAAGCGAGGCGGCGGTCCCATAACGACCGCGACGGGAACGGCTCCTGCCCCGGCGCGCCGATCTGCCAGTAGAGCCCCGAATTGGGTTCGATGAAACGCTGGTCGGCGGGTTCGCGGCTTGAAATCACCTCACCGTCCGGGCCGATCTCGGCCGAGACGATCAGGGCGTTCAGCACATAGTCGAGCTGGTCGTCGAAATTCTGCGTGATCGCGGTGGTCAAGACGCGGTCGAGCGCGAAGCCGCCGCCGGAGAGTAGGATGGTGATCCACAATCCGGCGATCAGGATCATCCGCCGCGACAGCGAGCCGGTGGTGCGTGTGGTCGGCGGCGCGAGGGGCTCGGGCGCGGCGATGTCGGGCCCGCCGACAGGGGGGGCGTCGTGCCCGCCAAGGACGGGCATGGCCGCATCGTGCGCCACCGCCTCGGCGGGTGCCGGCATGTCAGCCACGCGCCAGCCTCACACCAAGGTCGGCACGCTCAGGCATCGGGATCCTCGAGGCTGTAACCAAGCCCGCGGATGGTGGTGATCACGTCCTGCCCGAGCTTTTTGCGGATGCGCGTGACGAACACCTCGATCGTGTTCGAATCGCGGTCGAAATCCTGATCGTAGATATGCTCGATCAGCTCGGTGCGGCTGACCACCTTGCCCTTGTGATGGAGCAGATAACTGAGCAGCTTATATTCCTGCGCC
>JBDSKT010000033.1:0-12513 GCA_039916765.1 Sphingomonas sp. | reverse complement strand
AAAAGTACGGGTTTCATCATCGGCTCCATCAATGAGCGGTCGGGGCAGGCGCGAACCGGTGTGGCGCGGCGCCGTCAAAGGCGAGGGTGAGCACGACGGAGCGGCGGCCGCTGGTCGTCCCGGTGATTGTCATGCGGCCAGGAGGAACCGCCTGGGCGCTAGCCAAAGCGGCGGCGACGGCGCGGCCACGATCGGCGGCGAGCAGGGCGCCGCTGCCCGTCAAGCGATCGACGTCGCCGGATGTGCCGTCCACGCCGCCGCTGACCTTCAGTGTCACGCGCGGATCGGACATCACGGCGCGTGACCAGGCGATCAGTCCATCGGGCGAGGACGGCAAGACCGCCGAACCCGGCGCGAAGCCGAGCATGGCAGCAGCGGCCACCGGCATGGTTTCGGGCGCCGCGGCCGTCGTGCCGGACGGCACGGCGCCGAACCCTTCGCGGATGCCACGCGCGAGCGTCTTGCCGTCGAGATGCTGGCTGGCCTGGATGAATACGAAGAAGCCGACCAGCAGCAGGCCCAGGTCGGCAAGCGTCATCAGCCATACGGGGCGACCCGGCGCCGCTTCAGGAAACTCGTCATCGATCGTCATGCGACGTCCGCTGTCGGCACGAGAGACGCGACCGGCACCGCCGCCAACCGCGGCTGTTCGCGCGCCGCGAGCGCGACGAGCGGCGCCTCGAGCCGGAGCCGTTCGACCGCCTCGGCCCGGCCGTGACGTCGAAGCCGCGCCGCGACGGGCAGGGCAACCAGATTGGCGATCAACGCGCCGTAGAGTGTCGCAAGCAACGCCACTGCCATCGCGGCACCGATCGCCGAGGGGTCCTGCATCTTCACGAACATGCCGACGAGGCCGATCAAGGTCCCGACCATACCCATCGCCGGCGCGACTTCGGCGGCGCCGGCCCATACGTCGGCGACGGCGACATGGCGGTCGATCCGCGCGCGGCGCTGGTGGCGCAGCACTTCCTCGACCTCACCCGGCGCCTTGCCATCGACGATCGCAGCGACCGCAAGCGCGACGTCGGGGTCGGCGATCACCGAGCGATCGAGCGCCATCACGCCGTGGCGCCGCGCGATGCGGCCCAGCGCGCCGATCTGGTCGAGGAGCGGGCTCGCATCGAAGCGGCGGCGGCCCACGGTACGCAGCGCCACGATCGCGCGACCAAAATCCCGCAACGGCGTGCGCAGCATCGTCGCGAGCAGCGTGCCGCCGCCGACGATGCCCGCCGCGGCGGGATCGAGAAACGGCGCGAGCGCCTGGGCCAGATCGGGTGATGTCGTCATGACGGACTATGTTGCAAAAGGCGGGCCAATTGCCTCCTCCCTCATGCGCGCTATCGTGGCGGGGTCGAGACCGGCAACCGGCGGCAGCCTTGCCGCCCGACCGGCAAGATGTTGCCGTTCCGCCGAGAACCGCACCGGTCACGAGGAATTTTCTCGGGCCACGCGAAAACTGGCACGGCCTTTGCTGAGACCCTTCCGGTGCAATCAGGCACAGGAGTATGGCCGATGGCCGGGGAAAGTCTCTTCGGGGTTCATGGTGCGGCATTGGAAGTGCGCTCGCAGCGCATGGGCCTGCTCGCGTCGAACATTGCCAACGCCTCGACGCCGGGCTTCAAGGCCAAGGACGTCGATTTCCAAACCGCGCTTGCTTCCGCGGAGCAAGCAGACGGGCAGGATGACGACGGCTTCGCGGCGGCGGTGAAATACCGCGCACCCATGCAATCCTCGCTCGATGGCAACACCGTCGAGCTGTCCACCGAGCAGACCGCCTTTGCGGAAAACGCTGTCGCCTATCAGACGACGCTCAGCTTCCTCAACGGGCGGATCAACCAGATCACCCGCGCATTGAAGGGAGAATAAGCATGGCCGATACGCCGCTCACCATCTTCCAGGTCGCCGGCCGCGCGATGTCCGCGCAGCTCGTGCGGATGAACACCACCGCCTCCAACCTCGCCAATGCCGGCGCGGTCGCGGGATCCGAAGCGCAAGCCTATCGCACGATCAAGCCGGTGTTCCGCACCGAGTATGACAAGGCAAGCGGCCTTGCGACCGTCAATGTCGAACAGATCGTCACCGCCGGCGACGCGCCGACCAAGCGTTACGACCCATCGCATCCGCTCGCCGACAAGGACGGGAACGTCTGGGAATCGGGCGTCGATGAGACCCGCGAGCTGGTCGACATGATGGAGACCTCGCGCAGCTACCAGAACAATGTCGAGGTCATGCAGACCGCGAAAACCCTCGTTCTAGACACCCTTAAATTAGGTCGTTGATCATGGCATCTTCCTACGAAACAACGCTGGCCAGTCTTGGCATCCCGACGACGACTAGCGCAAAGACCGCCGCCGCAGCGGC
Organism: Sphingomonas sp.; assembly: GCA_039916765.1. Taxonomy (GTDB): domain Bacteria; phylum Pseudomonadota; class Alphaproteobacteria; order Sphingomonadales; family Sphingomonadaceae; genus Sphingomonas. Next base: position 10,152 of record JBDSKT010000033.1, on the reverse strand, counting down.
GACGAACGCATCCCCAGGAACGCTCGGCCAGGCCGATTTCCTGAAATTGATGACTGCCCAGCTGCAGAATCAGGATCCGTTCTCCCCGGTCGACAACACGCAGATGGTCGCGCAGATGGCGCAATTCTCGTCGCTGTCCGGCATCAGCCAGATGAACACGACGCTACAGGCGATTTCCGACAAGCTCGGCGCGACCAGTACGAGCGATGCGCTGGCTTATGTCGGGCACAACGTGCTGACCGAAGGCGCCACGGCATATCCGCGCACCAGCGGCGGGATTGCCGGCGCGGTCGAACTGGATGGCGCGGCGACCGGCGTCAAGGTGTCGATCCAGGATGCCAACGGGCAGGTTCTAAAGACGCTGTCGCTCGGCGCGCAGCCGCAAGGCACCGTCAATTACGATTGGGACGGTACGACAGATGCCGGCACAGCCGCCGGTCCGGGACCGTATCACGTCGTCGTCGCCGCGCAGGAGGACGGCAAGACCGTCGCCAGCCGCGGACTCGTCTGGGCGCCGGTCGAGTCGGTATCCATGCCGAGTTCCGGCTCTCCCGTCCTCTCCGTCTCCGGCGTCGGCCAAATCCCCACCTCCGCCGTTCGCCAGATCGGCTGATCTCACCCCCCAAAAGGAGTAACGCTCATGTCCTTCTACACATCCCTCAGCGGCCTTCAGGCGGCCCAGACCGAGATGTCCACCATCTCGCACAACCTCGCCAACGTCGCGACCAACGGCTTCAAGAAGAGCCGCACCGATTTCGCCGACGTTATCGCGTCGAGCCTCGCGGCTGATCCCACCAAGGCGGTCGGTTCGGGCGCCGTGGTCAAGGCCAATCGCCAGCAGTTCACCGAAGGGGCGCTCAAGTCGACGGGTTCGGCGCTAGACCTCACGGTGGCCGGCGACGGGTTCTTCACGGTCAAGACCAACGGCCTTACGTCGACGACCCAATATACGCGCAACGGCGCATTCGAGATCGATCCCACGACTCACAACGTCGTTGATGCGCAGGGTTCCGCGCTGCAGGTGTTCCCGGTCGATGCCAAGGGCAATATCACCGCGACCGGCGCCGACGGGCTGGTCACGCTGAACCTCCCCGAGACGAGCGGCACCCCGGTCGCGACCAGCAAGGTCGCGCTCGCGGTCAATCTCTACAGCAATGCCGCCGTGCCAACCGCGGCGTTCGATCCGGCCAATCCGTCGAGCTACAACAACGCGCCGACGACGACGATCTACGACAGCACCGGCAAGGCAAACACGGTGACGAGCTATTACGTCAACGCGGGCGGCAATAACTGGTCGGTCTATTCGTACGTCGGCGATCAGCAGCTTTTGGTCGGCGGTTCAGCCGCGCCGACGACGGTCAGCTTCGACGCGAACGGTGCGATCACGTCGCCCACCGCGCCGATCGCTTACGACGCATTCACCCCGTCGACCGGCGGGCAATCGCAGTCGATCGGCCTTGATCTTGCCGGCACAACGCTGAAGCCGACCGCTTTCTCGGTCAATTCGCGCAGCCAGGACGGTCAGTCGGTAGGCAAGCTCGACAGCGTGTCGGTCGATGAATCTGGTGTCGTGGTCGCCGGCTTCTCGAACGGCGACACGGTTGCGCTCGGCAAGGTCGCGCTCGCCAATTTCGCCAACCCGACCGGCCTGCGCCAGCTGGGCAACAGCTACTGGTCGGCGAGCGGCATTTCCGGTCAGGCGACACTGGGCACCGCGAACGACAGCGGTTTCGGATCGTTGAAATCGGGCACGCTCGAAGGATCGAACGTCGATATCACCGAGGAACTGGTCGATCTGATCGCGGCGCAGCGCAATTTCCAGGCGAATGCCAAAGCGCTCGATACGGCGAGCCAGATCTCGCAGACCATCTTCCAGATCCAGCATTGATCTGACCGGAGCGCAGGGACGGAACGATGGACAAGCTGGTCTACACCGCGGCGTCGGGGCTCAAGGCGCATCTCGCGTCGCAAGCCGCGATTGCCAACAATATGGCGAACGCCTCCACGATCGGCTTTCGCGCCGACCGTGTGGTGTTCGACCGGCTGGAGGTGAAGGGTTCCGCGTTCAACACCCGCACCCCTTCCTCCGAAGAGGTGGTCGACGCGGACCGCAAGCCCGGCGCGATCATCCAGACCGGCCGTCCGCTCGACGTCGCGATGACCGGCGACAGCTGGCTCGCGGTGCAGGCGCCCGACGGAACGGAAGCCTATACCCGGCGCGGCGATCTGCGGATCGCATCCACCGGCGTGCTGGAAACCGGCGACGGTTTCCCGGTGATCGGGTCGGGGGGCCCGATCACCGTGCCGCCAGCGCAAAGCGTCACGATTGGCGGCGACGGCTCGATCTCGATCGTTCCGCTTGGCGGCGACGGCAAGGGTATCCAGGTCATCGACAAGCTCAAGCTCGCCAGCACCAAAGGATCGGACACGGTCAAGGGACTGGACAATCTCCTCCACGTCCGCGGCGGCGGTGTGCTGCCCGAGGATATCGAGGGCAAGGTCGAGAGTGGCGCGATCGAAGGATCGAACGTCGATATGACCCAGGCGTTGGTCGATATGATCGAAAACCAGCGCGCCTACGAGGTGCAGGCCAATTTGATGAAAGAGGCCAAGACCATGGACGAAGGTGCCGCATCGGTGATGCGGATGCCCGAAGCATAAGGATTTGATGCGATGACCAGCGCTGCCATGCATATCGCGCGGACCGGGCTCGACGCCCAGGACATGCGCATGCGAGTGATTTCCAACAACTTGGCGAACGTCAACACGACCGCGTACAAGAAGGATCGCGCCGCGTTCGAGACGCTTGCCTACCAGACGATCACCGCGCCCGGCGCACCAAGCACGGCGGAGAGCAAGTACGCCACCGGGCTCAATCTCGGCACGGGTGTGCGGATTCAGGGAACCGCGCGAATCGACACCGAAGGCGCGATGCAGATCACGGGCAACTCGCTCGACCTGGCGCTGGACGGCGACGGTTATTTTCAGGTCCAGATGCCGGGCGGTACGCTCGGCTATACCCGCGCGGGCAATTTCTCGCGTTCGGGCGATGGCCTGCTGGTTACCGCGGAAGGCTATCAGGTGCAGCCCGGCATCACCGTGCCGCAAGGCGCGACCTCGATCACGATCGGCACCGACGGTACCGTTTCGGCGATCGTGCCCGGGCAGACCACCGCTACCCAGTTGGGCCAGATTCAGGTCGCGACCTTTCCCAATTCGGCCGGATTGCTGTCCAAGGGCGACAATTACCTGACCGAGACCGACGCCTCCGGCGCGGCCAATCTCGGCGTGCCCGGCCAGGACGGGCGCGGCAATGTCCGCCAGGGTCAGCTCGAAGCCTCGAACGTCAATGTGGTCGAGGAACTGGTCGATATGATCGAGTGCCAGCGCGCCTACGAGGTCAATTCGAAGATGATCTCCGCGACCGACGACATGCTCAAATACATCAACCAGAACGTCTGAGGTGAGTCCGGTGATCAAGTTCGCTGCCGGCCTCGCCACCGGGGCCCTGCTCGCCTGCTGCCTCGCGCCGTCAACGGCCGATGCCCGCCTGCTGGGCAAGAAGAAGCCGGTCGAGGACTTTTCCGTCGTGCGGCCTGCTCCGCCGCCGCCCGCGCTGCGCCCCGTAGTCGCCAACGGATCTATCTTCCAGGGCGATACTGGCTACGCCGCGCTCTACGAGGGGTCGCGCGCGCGCCGCGTCGGCGACCCGCTGACCATCGTCTTGGTCGAGCGCACCGTCGCGTCCAAGTCGGCGAGCTCGAAGCTCGATTCGGGCGGCGGCCTCAGTATTACGCCGCCAAGCACGGGACCCCTCGCGCTATTCAAATCGACCGACGCGAGCGCATCGACCGCGCGCAACTTCGGCGGCACCGGTACGGCCGACCAGTCGAATACGCTGTCGGGCGAGGTCAGCGTGACCGTCGCCGAAGTCTATCCCAACGGCACGATGCTGGTGCAGGGCCAGAAGCGGGTGACGCTCAATCGCGGCGATGAATTCGTCCAGATCAAGGGCGTGATCCGTATTGCCGATATCGACGCCGACAACCGGGTCCCCTCAACCCGGGTGGCCGATGCGCAGATCGCCTATACGGGTAAGGGCGACGTGGCCCGGGCAAGCCGGCAGGGCTGGCTCGGCCGGTTCTTCTCGGTCGTCAGCCCCTTCTAAGCCGTGGTTAGCATGACCTTAACCATCCGCACCGCATGGTCGCGCGGAATAGCCTTGGATGGAATTCGTGTCATGTTGCGCCTGCTGCTCGCTACCCTCGCCGCCTGCCTGCTCGCGATGCCCGCCTCCGCGGACCGCATCAAGGATCTCGGCGGCTTCCAGGGCATCCGCACCAACCAGCTGACCGGTTACGGCGTCGTCGTCGGGCTGCCCGGCACGGGCGACGACAATCTCGAATATACCATCCAGTCGATGAAGGCGGTCGCATCACGCTTCGGGCTGCAATTGCCATCCACGGTCAATCCGGGCCTCAAGAACGCGGCGGTCGTGATGATCACAGCCGAGCTGCCGCCGTTCGCCAAGCCGGGGCAGAAGCTCGACATCACCGTCGCGTCGATGGGCAAGGCCAAGTCGCTGCGCGGTGGTGCGTTGATCATGACGCCACTGATGGGTGCCGACGGGCAGATCTACGCGATGGCGCAGGGCAATCTCGCGGTCGGCGGTCTTGGCGCGGAAGGTGCGGACGGATCGAAGATCGTCGTCAACATTCCCTCGACCGGGCGCATTCCCGAAGGCGCGACGGTCGAGCGTTCGGTCGCTACCGGGTTCGAGACGGCGCCGGTGCTGACATACAACCTTAGCCGCGCCGACTTCACCACCGCGCAGAACGTCGCCGCAGCGATCAACGCGCGGCTGGGCGGCGGTGTGGCGGAGGCGGTCGATGCCGTCTCGGTGTCCGTCCGTGCGCCGCAAGGCGGCGACGTGCGCGCGACCTTGATGAGCGAGATCGAAAACCTCGATGTCGTTTCGGCCGAAGCGCCGGCAAAGGTGATCGTCAACGCACGCACCGGCACCGTGGTGATCAATTCGGCGGTGCGCGTCAGCCCCGCGGCCGTGACCCACGGCAAGCTTACCGTGCGGATCGACGAACAGCAGCATGTCAGCCAGCCTTTGCCCCTTTCCAACGGCACGACGCAGACCGAACAAAAATCGGGCGTCGCGGTCGATGAGGAAAGGCGACCGATGTTCCTACTCGCGCCAGGCCCGAAGCTCGCCGACGTGGTCAAGGCGGTCAACGCGATCGGCGCGTCGCCGGCCGACCTGGTCGCGATCCTCGAGGCGCTGAAGGAAGCAGGCGCGCTGAAGGCGGAGTTGATCATCCTGTGACCGACCTTCCCAACCTCCCAGCCCCCGCAGCCTCCACCACCGGCATCGGCGTCGATACAAGCCGGCTGACCTCGCGCGCCAACCTCGACAAGGCGGGCAAGCAGTTCGAAGCGGTGTTCAACGGCATGATGCTGAAGGCGATGCGCCAGGCAAAGCTCGCCGAGGATGACCTGTTCGGCTCGAAGGCGCTCGACACCTTCACCGAGATGCAGGATACCAAACTCGCGCAAAGCATGGCGGACCATGCCCCGATCGGCATCGGCAAGGCGCTTACCGACTTCCTGGCGAAATCGCGGACCGCGCTCGCACCACCCGCGGGCGCCGCGCCGGCCGGTGGGAGCAAGACGCCGTGAGCGACCTCCTCAACATTGGCGCTAGCGGCGTACGCGCGTACCAGACCGCGTTGACGACGGTGTCCGAGAACATCGCCAACGTCGGCACCGCCGGCTATTCGAAACGGACGACCGACCTTTCGGAGGTGATGGGCGGCGGCGGCGCGGTGACGCAGCGGATCACGCTCGACGGCAACGGCGTGTTGGCGACGGGCGTCTCTCGCGCGGCAGACCAGCTCAAATCCGCGAACGTCCGCAGCGCGAGTACCGATTTGTCGCGCAGCGAAACCGGCATCGCCTGGCTCGGCCGCATCCAGACCGCGCTCACCGGCAATCAGCTGACCGACCGGCTAACGGGGTTTTTCACCGCCACGACCAGCGTCGCGGCCGATCCCACCGCGACGACACCGCGCGCCGCGATGATCGAGGCGGCGGGTTCGGTGGCGAATGCGTTCAGCGCGACAGGCAAGGCGCTCGATTCGGTGGCGTCGGACCTCGATGCCACCGCCCAAGACGCGGTCAATAACCTAAGTTCGCTTGGCGCTGCGCTAGCCAAGGTCAATGACGGCCTTGGGCGTGCCACAGCCGGCACGAGCGGCGCGGCGCAATTGCTCGATCAGCGCGACCAGATCCTCGAACAGGTGAGCGCGATCAGCGACATCGCGGTTTCGACCGATGCGGCAGGCCGCGCCACGGTGAACCTCGGGGGCAGTGGCGGACCGGTGCTGGTCGCGGGCGGTGTATCGGGCGATGTCACCTATGCTCGCGGCACGACCGGCGCGGTCGCTTTCGCGGTTCGCCGTGGCGGCACCAGCACCGGCTTCGCCCCATCCGGCGGCGTGCTGGCGGGGGTCGTCGATGGTGCCACCCGAATCCAGTCGGCGCAGGAGGGACTCGACGCCGTGGCCTCGGCATTTACTGGCGGAGTCAACGCGGCACAGGCAGGCGGACGCGATCTCGACGGGAATCCCGGTGCGCCGCTGTTCACGGTTGGCGCCGACCCTAGCGACATGGCGCTGTCGCTGACCGATCCGCGCGGCATCGCCGCTGCGTCGGTCGGTGGCGGGCAGCGCGACAACAGCAACCTTCAGGCTTTTGCCGCCGTTCGCGCGTCAGGCGCGAGCGAAAGCCGAACGACGCAACTCGTGACCGACAATGCCGCCGCGCTCGCCGCGCGCCAGCAGGTCGCCGACGCACAGTCGGCGATTCGCGACGGAGCGGTCGTTACGCGCGACTCGGTCTCGGGGGTCAATCTCGATAACGAGGCGGTCGATCTGATGCGCTTTCAACAAGCTTATTCGGCATCGAGCCGCATCATTCAGGTCGCGCGCGAAACGTTCCAGTCGATCCTCGATATTCACTGAGGTCCGCCATGCAGATCAGCACCAGCCTTTTCTACGATACGACGACGAGCCTCATGCAGAAGCTGTCGCAACATGCCGACGCTTTGAACACGCAGATTTCGACGGGCAAGCGCCTGGCTCAGCCGTCGGACGACGTGGTCGCCTATCGGCGCCTCGCCGCGATCGCGCAGGCGAACGGCTACGGCACGGCTTATTCCGGCAATATCAAGCTCGCACAGTCTTTGCTGCAGCAATCGGACAGCGTATTGGGTTCGGTCGATACACAACTCCAGCGCGCCAAGGAGCTCACCATCCAGGCGAGCACCGGGACGCTCAACGACGCCGACCGCAAGGCGATCGCGACCGAGCTACGCTCGATCCGCGATGATCTCGCCGGTCTTGCGAACACCCAGGATGCGCGTGGCCAACCCCTATTCGCGGCCGCCGATGGCAATACGGCCGTGATCCAGGCGGCGGACGGCAGCGTGAGCTTTGCCGGCACGGGCACGCCGGCGGCTATCCCGGTCGCCGACAATGTTTCGGTTCAGCCGACCGAGAGTGCCGCGCGCGTTTTCGGGGGCGTGCCGTCCGGAGCCAGCACCACCGACGTCTTTGCCCTGCTTGGCACATTCGCCGACGCGCTTGATGCGGGTGGCGATATTTCGACGGCGGCAAAGGTCGCCAACGACGGCGTCGCCGCGGCTTCAACCCAGGTCGCCGCCGTGCGCGGCTCGCTCGGCGCGCGTGCGACACGGCTCGACCTGGAGGCTACGCGCAACACCGACGCGGCGGCAGCGCGCGAGACGGATCGCTCGTCGCTCGAGGACACCGACGTCACCGCAGCGATCACCGAGCTGCAGAAGACGATGACCACGCTTCAGGCGACGCAGGCCAGCTTCACCAAGCTCAGCTCGCTCTCATTGTTCGATTATCTGAAGTGATTTGGCCGGTTATTTAACCGCTTGGCTACCAAATCGCGTTAACCAATCGACGAGGGTGGCGGCGTTCGCGCAAAGGAATTGAGTCCAGCATGTTTCCGGTTATCGGCCTCGTCGTCCTTCTCGTCATGGTGTTCGGCGGTTTCGTCATCACCGGCGGCGCGATCGGACCTGTCGCCGAGGCGATTCCGCACGAGATGTTAATCATCGGCGGCGCGGCCGCGGGTGCGCTGATCATCGGCAATTCGATGAAGGAGCTGAAGGCGCTGGGCGGTAGCCTGGGCAAGATCTTCAAAGGCCCGAAATACAAGAAACAGGATTATCTCGACGTCATCTTCCTCGTCTCGAAGTTGATGAAGATGCTGCGCACGGAAGGTCCGATCGCGCTCGAACCGCATGTCGAAGATCCCAAATCCTCTGCATTGTTCGCCGAATATCCCCGACTCCTCGCCGACCATACATTGATCAACCTCATCGCCGACACGCTTCGCCTAGTGGTCGTGTCATCGGGCACGCTCGACGTTCATGCGGTCGAGGAGGTGATGGACAACATGATCAAGACCCATCACCACGAGGTCGAGGGCCCGCACACCACGCTGGCCGGTCTGGCCGACGCACTGCCGGCGCTGGGTATCGTTGCCGCGGTGCTCGGCGTGGTGAAGACGATGGGCTCGATCGACAAGCCGCCGGCGATCCTCGGCGCGATGATCGGATCGGCGCTGGTCGGCACCTTCATGGGCGTGTTGCTCGCCTACGGCATGGTCGCGCCGCTCGCCAACCGGCTGAAGCAGGTGATCGACGCCGATGCGGCGATCTACCACACCGTCAAGCAGATCATCATCGCGTCGCTCCACGGCCACCCGCAGCCGCTCGTCATTGAGGCGGCGCGCTCGGGCATCGCGCATTCGAACCAGCCCGGCTTCTCCGAGGTGTTCGACGGATTGCGCGGAAGATAGGCCGTGGCCGCGCGGGCACCCCATGGCAGCAACCAGCCGCCCAAGATCATCTACAAGAAGATCTATGTCGAAGGGCACGGCGGCCATCACGGCGGCGCATGGAAAGTCGCCTATGCCGATTTCGTGACCGCGATGATGGCGTTCTTCCTGCTGCTATGGTTGCTGGGCGCGACCAACGAGAAGCAGCGCAAGGCGCTCGCCGATTATTTCGCGCCCACGTTGGTCGAGTTGAAACAGAATTCGGCGGGGTCGAACGGCATTTTCGGCGGCGAATCGATCACCGACAAGGACAATTACCCGCACAAGGCGCAGCAGACCGGCACGCGGTCGATGACCATCCCGATCGAGGCTACCGGCGGCCTCGCGGTCGGCACCGGACAGAAGGGCAGCCTCAAGAACAAGGCGACGCTGACCAGCGAGGACCGCGCCAATTTCGAGCGAATGCATGCACGGGTGATGCGCGCGATGGCGTCCAACCCCAAGCTCGCCAAGCTTTCCACCCATGTCCGCTTCATGCGCACCCGCGACGGCCTGCGCATCGATCTGCTCGACGACGCCGACTATTCGATGTTCGGGCTTGGCACGACCCAGCTCGATCCGCGCGCTTCCGCGCTAATCGGACTGATCGCCCAGTCGATCAAGGATACCGAGAATCCGATCATGATCCGCGGTCATACCGATGCGCTTGGCTACGGCGATCCGCTCGCGTTCAACAACTGGATGTTGTCGTCGGGCCGTTCGGAGGCGACGCGGCGACGGCTGGCCGAAGGCGGCATTCCCGAGCAGCGCTTCTACAGGATCGAGGGTGTGGCCGACCGCGAGCCGATCATCACCGGCGACCCGGCCGACCCCCGCAATCGCCGCGTCGCGATCACCCTGCTCTACCGCGCCGGCGGCTTCGGCGAATGATCCGGTCCCGGTTGGAAAGCCTCGCCACACCCCCTAGCTAGGGGGTGTGAGCCGCCCCGCCATCACCGCCTGCATCGCCGACGGCGTCGCCGCGATTCCAGCCGCCGAATGGGATGCCTGCGCCGGAACCGGCAACCCCTTCCTCAGCCACGCATTTCTGTCGATCCTCGAACGATCAGGCAGCGTCGGAGCACATACCGGTTGGCAACCGATCCCGATCATCGTCAATGGGCACGACGGCAGGCCGGCAGGGATAGCGCCCGCATATGCCAAGAGCCACAGCCAGGGCGAATATGTGTTCGATCACGCCTGGGCCGACGCGTGGGAACGGGCCGGGGG
>JBDSKT010000032.1:0-5440 GCA_039916765.1 Sphingomonas sp. | reverse complement strand
GATGCGGCAATTGCCCTTTTTTCGAAGGATAATTGCGCTGGCTGGGGCGGCAGGGTTCGAACCTGCGAATGGCGGCATCAAAAGCCGCTGCCTTACCGCTTGGCGACGCCCCAACGAGCGCAGGCCTTTAGGCTGCGCGATCTCGTGTGAAAACCCCCCGAAGCGCTTAATCGAGCCGGTCGCGCCAGCCGTGTGGGTCGGGCGCGGCGCCGCGCTGGATATCGACCAGCGTCCGGCGCAATCTCATCGTCGTCTCGCCCGGGCTGCCGTCGCCGATCGTGAAATCGAAGTTTTTCGCCGCCATCCGCCCGATCGGCGTGATCACCGCGGCGGTGCCGCACGCGAACGCCTCGCGCAGGCGGCCGCTCTGGGCATCGGCGCGGCACTGCTCGATCGCATAAGGTTGCTCGCGCGCTTCGAGCCCGAGATCGCGCGCCAGCGTAAGGAGCGAATCCCGCGTCACGCCGGGCAAGATGGTGCCGGTCAACGGCGGTGTCGCCATCGTGCCGTCGTCGAACACGAAAAAGATGTTCATGCCGCCGAGCTCCTCTATCCAGCGGCGCTCGACCGCGTCGAGGAACAGCACTTGATCGTGCCCGAGGCGGATCGCCTCCGCCTGCGCGACGAGGCTGGTGGCGTAGTTGCCGCCGCATTTGGCCGCGCCCGTGCCGCCCGGTGCCGCGCGAGTATAATCTTCCGATACCCAGAGCGAGATCGCCGGCGCGCCGCTCTTGAAATAGTTACCGACCGAGGACGCGATCACCGCGTAGATATATTCCGCCGATGGCTTCACGCCGAGGAACACTTCGCTCGCGATCATGAACGGCCGCAAATAGAGCGACCCACCCTCGAGCGTGGGAATCCACTCGCGGTCCGCGCGCACGAGTTGGCGACACGATTCGAGGAACAGCTCTTCGGGCAGCTCGGCCATCGCCATGCGCCGCGCGGAATTGCGAAAGCGGCGGGCATTGGCATCGGGGCGGAACAGCGCCGCTCCGCCATCCTCGAGCCGATAGGCCTTGAGGCCCTCGAATATCTCCTGCGCGTAATGCAGCACGGCCGACGCGGCATCCATTTGAAAACCGGCGCGCGGCGCGATCCTGGCGTCGTGCCAGCCTTTCGCCTCGCTATACCGGATGATCGCCATATGATCGGTAAAAACACGGCCGAATCCCGGATCCGCGATCAATCGAGCGCGCTCGTCGACATCGACCATCGACGGGTGCGGCTCGACCATGAACGCGGGAACGGTGCTTTCGCCGGGAGCGGCGGTTGGATGGTCGGCCATGGCGGATTTTCTACAATTTGTTACATTTTTTAGGGTTGATGGCCTGATAGGTCTCGGGTCAAAGCGGGTCAACATGACAGCTTCCCCGTCTGCCTTGGCGTCCGCCTCGCCGCTGTTCCTGCGCGAACCCGACCTGCGGCGCGGGATGGAATTACTCTATTTCGGCAATAGCCACCTGACCCGCTCTATCGATCAGGGCCTGGCCGCCGAAGGGCTCGGTCGTGCCCATCACCGGGCGTTGTATTTCATCGCCCGGCAGCCCAACCTGACGGTGAGCGAACTGTTGTCGCTGCTGGGCATCACTAAGCAATCGCTTGGCCGGGTGCTGAACGAGCTAGGCGACCGTGGCATGGTCGATACTCGCCCCGGCACGCGCGACCGCCGCCAGCGGCTTTTGCGGCTGACCGACCAAGGGCTCGCGTTCGAAAGCGCACTGTTCGAATCGCTGCGCGTGCGATTGTCGGCGGCCTATGCCAGCGCGGGCCAGACCGCGGTCGGCGGGTTCTGGGCGGTGCTCGAAGGATTGATCCCGGCGGAAGAACGCCAGCGCATCGTCGATCTTCGCGGCTAACGGGCGGCGGCGGCCAAAACGGCATTATGTCGCGCCGACGCGGCGACGGTCTCTTCCAGCAGCACCATAAGCGCATCGGCACGGTCGAGCACGTTCAGCCCCTCGCGCGTGGACCCGCCGGGGCTAGCGACGCGATCGGCGAGGACGGCTGGCGGTTCGGAGGCCGCCGCCGCGAGAGCAGCCCCGCCCTCGACCGTCGCGATCGCCAACCGTTCCGCCTGAGCGGCCGGCAAGCCCAACGCCGCACCGCCGGCCGCAAGCGCCTCGATGAAGCGGTAGAGAAAGGCGGGTCCGCTGCCCGCCAGCGCCGTTACCGCGTCGAACGACGGTTCATCGACCCATTCCACCAGTCCGAGCGGCGCCATCAACGCCGCGGCCCGCGCCCGCGCGTCATCGTCCGCGGAGAGGGAGGATAGCGCAACCACGCCCTTGCCCAGCGCCACCGGTAGATTGGGCATCGCGCGCACGATCGCGCCGACGTCGAACCGCCCGGCGATGGTCGCTTCCTCGACGCCGGCGAGGATCGACACGAGCATCGGCGTCCCTGCAAGGCGCACCGCATGCGCCGCCGCGACGCCCTCAAGTTGCTGGGGCTTCATGGCCAGCATCACGATATCGGGCAGCGGCCCGTCCGGCAGCGCGCGACCCTGACGGACGCCACCCGGAAGCGCATGGTCGGTACGACTGACGACATCGACGTTCGCCGCGTCGATCGCACCGCTATCGATCCAGCGCGACAGCATCGCGCCACCCATATTACCGCAGCCGATCAGCCACAATCGGGGCGACCCTGCTCCCACGCCGGTCACGCTTCGCCCTGCGTCTCGGTCATCGCAGCGGCAAGCGCCTCCTTGGGAGTCTTGCCGCCCCACAGCACGAACTGGAACACCGGATAGAAGCGTTCGCACTCGTCGATCGCCGATTCGACCAGCAACTCGGCGCCGGCCAACGAGAGCGTGGCGTCGTCGCCATCGACCATCGCGGCGTGGCGATACAGCAGGATACCGCTCGACGACCACAGTTCGAAATGGCCAACCCACATCTGCTCGTTGATCAACCCGATCGCCTCGTAGATCGCGCCGCGCCGGTCTTCGGTCACGCGAACATCGGGAAAAGCGAGGAACTGGATCACGCTGTCCTCCTCACGCCACAGCGCGCGGAGCTCGTACTGCGTCCAGCTGCCCTTGAACTTGGCGACGACCTCGTCGTCCTGTCGCTCGTGCTCCCACCCGTGCGCCGCGAAATAGCTTTCCAGCATATCGATCGGCGCGGCGTCTTCGCGGTCGTAATCGGCTTCGTCGAGCATCATTCCTGCCTATCGCGCCTACGCATACCAGATGCGGTGCCCCGCGTCGAAACACGGCACAAGCGGGATGTGGACAACATTGTCGAAAAACTGTGGAAAACGCCTACGCGCCCTTGGCGGGTTTGACGGCAGCCTTTTCAAGCGCATCGAGCCGAACGCGTAGCGCGTCCGCGTCGTCACGAGCCGCCGCCGCCATCGCCTTCACCGCTTCGAATTCGTCGCGGCTGACGAAATCAAGTCCGCCCATCCATTCCTTGGCTTTGGCACGCGCGCCGGCCTCCGCCTCGCGGCCCATCCCCGCCAACGTGCCAGCCGCGCCGTTCACAAACTTCACGAAATCGTCGAAAATCTTGTTGTCGGCCTGCATGATGCACGCACCCTTCACGTTGTTCAGTTGATGATCTGGGTGGTCGCGTTGGGCGAGACAAGGGTTTCGGCATCCGGATTGAGCTGCATGATTCCGACATCCAGCATCCCGGCGAACACCAGCCAAACGAGATACGGCACCAGCAGCCACGCCGCGGCGGCGCGAATCCGCCCGAAAATCAACGTGGTCAGCAGCGCCAGGGCAAATATCACGCCGATCGTTACGACGGACCAGAACACCTGGTGCATCCCAAAAAACAGCGGCGACCAGGCGAGGTTGACGATCAATTGCAGCGCGAACACGGTGATTGCGACCCCGCGTAGCCGGGCGCCACGTGCATGCAATACGATCGCCAGCGCCAGACCCATCAGGATGTAAATCGCTGTCCATGCAACGGGAAACAACCAGTCGGGCGGCGTCAGTGCCGGCTTGGCAAGCGCGGCGTACCAGTGGTTCTCGCCGCCCATCGGCGCGATCCGCGCCGAGGCGAATCCGAGCAACAGCAGTAGCGGCACGGTAACGACCGCCCAGCGGAGCAATGCGCCCCGCAACTGCCCCTTCGATGCCAATTCCCTCACGCGCGTCGCCTTGGATAACCCCGGATAGCGCCGCAGGGCGCCCGTCGGTCCCTTACCGGCATCCGCCCGCCCCGAACACGGCTAATTTCGCGGCGCCGTGTCCGATGCAGGGATCATCCGAACGCGTGCGCTGCGATGAGGAATTCGACATTGCCCTCGGGCCCCGTGATAGGGCTCGCGGTTATACCTTCGACCCGCCACCCGCGTGCGCCCAGCCAAGCCGCCGTCTCGTCGCACACGCGCCGATGGACGGCGGCGTCGCGCACGACTCCGCCTTTGCCCACTTCGTTGCGCCCGGCCTCGAACTGGGGCTTGATCAGCGCCATCAACCGGGCATCGGGTCTTGCGAAACCGAGCGGCACATCGAGCACCTTGGCCAAGCAGATGAAACTCGCATCGCAGACGATCAGATCGACCTGCTCCGGGATATGCATGGGCGTCAGCACCCGCGCGCTGGTCTGTTCGTGGACGACCACCCGTTGGTCCTGACGCAGCTTCCAAGCCAGTTGATTGGTGCCGCTATCGACCGCGTAGACCCGCGCCGCGCCGCGCTGCAGCAAGACATCTGTAAACCCGCCGGTCGATGACCCGACGTCGATCGCTATGATGCCGGAAACGTCCCAACCGAAATGATCGAGCGCGTGCGCCAGCTTGATACCGCCGCGCGACACCCACGGATGATCACGACCGCGCACCTCGACGGCGACATCGTCGGCCAACGTTTGCCCAGGCTTGTCGATCTTGCGCTCCCCGGCAAAGACCAGGCCGGCCATCACCAGCGCCTGGGCGCGTGTCCGGCTTTCCGCGAGGCCGCGGTCGACAAGCAATTGATCGGCTCGGATCTTCGGCATGGACCCGTATTATCAGGTCGAGGCATACCAACAACCGTCCCCCGTCGCCGCCTCTCCGCCTCGCGGATCACGTAAGGTACAGATAACCAGGCTCGAACTCGGCGAAACGGCGCAATTGATCCCAATCGAGGATGTTGACCTCGCCCTGGCGAAACTCGACCAGGCGTTCCTCGCGCAGTTGGCGGAGCATTCGGTTAGCGTGCACCGCGGTCAGCCCGGTCGCGTCGGCCAGGTCGGTCTGGGTTACCGGAAACGCGAAGCGACGCCCTTCGGTCATCCCCACTCGCTGCAACCGCATGTACATTTCGCAAAACAGGTGCGCGAGCCGCGCCGCCGCCCCGCGCGCGCCGACCGAGACGATCCACTCACGATTGATCGCGGCATCGATCAGCGTGGATCGCCACAGCAATTCGGTAAGGGTGGCGGATTTTTCGGTCAGCGCCCGCATCGCGGGATGCGGCACCATGGCGACCTTGATC
>JBDSKT010000031.1:0-3787 GCA_039916765.1 Sphingomonas sp. | reverse complement strand
TTGTTGAACGCGGCATTGACGATTCCGAGATAATCGACGCCGTGATGCTGGAAGAACGTCTTGTCTTCAGCCGCCAGGAAAGCACGCACCAGCAGCGGCGGATATTCTTCGTAGCTGAGCTCGACGCGCCGCTCGCGCGCGTAGCTGTGGATCGGCGTACCATCGATGCCGCGTACGTTGGTTGGCAATGGCGGCTCGTACACGCGAAGCTTGTCGACCGACGGTAGGTCTCGCGCGAACATCGCCCATAACAACGCGTACCCGATCGCCGCGAGCATGCCGAGTATCGCCAGCACCTTGACCCACCGCCGCGCCCAGGCGCGCTCGACGAAGCCCTGCAAGCCATCAATGTCCCGGCGCAGGACGAAGCGGACCCTGCTCTCGGGCGTTTCGGAGTTTTGGGGGGCGTCTGGACGGTTCATACGAGCGCGACGCTCTAGCAAGATTTGCGGCGCTTGCCAGCGTCCTTACGGTGAGCGGAGCGCCATCATCTTGTCGGCATCAGCCGTTCGACGCCAGCCGGCGCGCGAAATGGACCTCCACCGCGCGCTCGATGCTTTCAGCGATCTTGTGCCGCCCTTCCGACGAATCGATGAATTGCGCGTCGCTCGGGTTGGAGATGTAGCCTGTCTCGAACAGGATCGACGGCATATCGGGTGCTTTCAGCACCATCAGCGATGCCATCCGGTGGAAGTTGGGCTTCATCGGCACTAGCGGCTGCGCCTCGCGGCCGAGCAACCGGGCGAAGCTGGCCGACGAATTCATCGTCTCGCGTTGTGTCAGGTCGATCAGGATCGACGAGATGTCGGGGGTGGTCGAGGCGAGGTTCACCCCGGAAATGATGTCCGCCTTGTTCTCGCGCGCCGCGAGCCGCGCAGCTTCCTTGTCCGAGGCGACTTCCGATAGGGTATAGACCGACGCACCCGACGCATCGCCCGCGCCCACGCTGTCGCAGTGGATCGAGATGAACAGGTCGGCGTGGAGCTTGCGCGCGATGCCAAAGCGTTCCTGAAGCACCAGGAACCGGTCGTCGTCGCGGGTCAGCGCGACGCGAACCCGACCCGAGGCGAGCAGTTCGTCCTTGATCGCGTGCGCGATCCGCAGCGTGACGTCCTTCTCGCGCCGCCCGTCGATCGGCGAGATCGCGCCGGGATCGACCCCGCCGTGCCCGGCGTCGATCACTACCAGCGGGCGGCTGTCGTCGTCGCCATAGATTCGCGGCATCGGAAGAGTGCGGCTAGGGGGCGGCACGGGGACGGTGACGGCATAGGACGGCGCCGGCGGTGCCGATCCGAGGCTGAACGGCGGCAGGAAGCGCAGCCGCCCTTCGGCCGCGGCGCGCGCGAAACGGGCGTCATCGACGGTACGCAGTTCCAGCGTCAGCTCGCGGCCGTCGCGGCCGAACGTGCCCTCGGTGACGACGGCGGGGCGGGCAAGATCGAACACGATCCGCGTGCCGTCGCTGCCGTGATTGCCCTGCCGCACCGCGGAAACGACGCCACCGGTTTCGGCCTGGCCACCCGGCGTTGCTCCATCCACATCGAGCGCGATCCGCTGCGGGTCGCCGAGCACGAAGGCGGAGGCGTCCGCGACACGTTGGTCGAAGCGCACCACGATGCGATCGTCGCGCACATCGACGCGTTCCACCATCGCCGCCCAGCCGGGCGTGCCGGCGAACCAGCAGGCGAGCAAAGCGAGCAAGAATGACACGCGGCTACAATGCCGCGCCCACCGGGCAGCGGTCCAGCGAAAAGGCATGGGCGGGGGGTCCCAATCGGTTCGAGCAATGACCCGCACTGCCTAGCTGCCCTCGCGTGACCACGTGGTGAAGCGGCAAAGTTAACGTCACGTTCGGCATTATTTTGCCGCTCGCGCGGCAGAATTGTGCCGGTTGCTGCGCCGGTCGACCGGTGCTAGGCATCGCAGTGTACCGGGGGGCGTCAGTGTTCGTATCCCGGTCCACCGGCGGCCCCGGCGTTTTGCGGGGACGGCCTATCCAGGTTGACGTTCGCATGTTGCATTTCCCTCCCGCCCCGCGCCGACCGGCTTTCGCCGGCGGAATTGCGGGCGCACGGGGAGCCTTCGGCCAAATGCCGGGGCGTGCACGGCGCACAGAGGCATTCTCTACCACCGCAATCCGCACTCCCGCGCCCGGCGTTTCCGCCGGCACGGGGCTGCCCCCCAATCGCGCGCTGCTCGGCGCCCTAGCGTCCGGACCGCGCGCCCGGAGATATATCAATGACCACGCGTATGCTGATCGACGCACGCCACCGGGAGGAAACCCGGGTGGCCGTCGTCAACGGGAACCGGATCGAAGAGTTTGATTTCGAAAGTGCCGAGCGCAAGCAGCTCAAGGGCAACATCTATCTAGCCAAGGTTACCCGGGTCGAACCGTCGCTGCAGGCGGCGTTCATCGATTATGGCGGCAATCGCCACGGTTTCCTCGCGTTCAGCGAGATCCACCCCGATTACTATCAGATCCCCAAGGAGGATCGCGACGCGCTGCTCCGTGAGGAAGCCGAGCATGCCGCCGAGGAAGCTGCACTGCGCGCCGAGATGGATGCGCAGGACGAGCTCCATGAGGGCGACGACGACGATCATCACGATCACGACGCGCACGCTCATGACGACGACCATGACGGTGGGGGGCACCACGACGACGATCACCATCACGACGATGGCGATCTCGACGAGGAAACAGTCGAGCGCTTCGAGGACGATGGCGGGGCGGATGCCGAGGCGGCGGCCGAAAAGGGCGGTCGCGGACGCGGTCGTGGCCGCAAGCGCAGCGCGACCGACGAGGCCGCGGACGACCTGCGCGAGCGTCGCACCAATCTTCGTCACCGCTACAAAATCCAGGATGTGATTCGTCGTCGCCAGGTGCTGCTGGTCCAGGTCGTCAAGGAAGAGCGCGGCAACAAGGGCGCGGCGCTGACCACGTACCTGTCGCTCGCAGGGCGTTACTGCGTGCTGATGCCCAACACGTCGCATGGCGGCGGGATCAGCCGGAAGATTTCGAACGCGGGCGACCGCAAGCGTTTGAAGACGATCATGGCGGACCTGAAACTCCCGCCGTCGATGGGCTGCATCGTCCGCACTGCGGGCCTCCAGCGCACCAAGGTCGAGATCAAGCGCGACTTCGATTATCTCGCGCGCTTGTGGGACGGCATCCGCGAGACGACGCTCGCCTCATCCGCGCCGGCGCTCGTCTATGGCGACAGCGACCTGATGAAGCGCGCGATCCGCGACATCTACAACAAGGAGATCGACGAGGTTATCGTCGAGGGCGATGACGGCTATCGTCAGGCCAAGGAGTTCATGAAGCTCCTGATGCCCAGCCACGCGCGCCGCGTGAAGCATTACAGCGACCCCGTGCCGCTGTTCCAGCGCGCAGGGGTCGAGGATCAGCTGTCGGCGATGTACCATCCGGTGGTGCAGCTCAAGTCCGGTGGCTATCTCGTCATCAACCCGACCGAGGCTTTGGTGTCGATCGACATCAACTCGGGCCGCTCGACCCGCGAGCACAATATCGAGCAGACCGCGACCGCGACCAACCTCGAGGCCGCGGCCGAGATCGCGCGTCAGTTGCGCTTGCGCGACATGGCCGGGCTCGTCGTCATCGACTTCATCGACATGGACAACAATTCCAATGTCCGCAAGGTCGAGAAGGCGATGAAGGAGGCGCTCAAGAACGATCGCGCGCGCATCCAGGTCGGCCGCATCTCGAGCTTCGGGCTGATGGAGATGAGCCGCCAGCGGCTGCGCACCGGCGTGCTCGAGGCATCGA
>JBDSKT010000030.1:0-4907 GCA_039916765.1 Sphingomonas sp. | reverse complement strand
TGATCGATTGTCCGCCTTCGTTGGGGCTGCTCACGCTCAACGCCATGGTGGCGGCGAATTCGCTGCTCGTGCCACTACAATGCGAGTTCTTCGCGCTTGAGGGGTTGAGCCAGTTGCTCAGTACGGTCGAACGGATTCGCGAGCGTTTCAATCCGGGTCTCGCGATCCTCGGCGTCGCGCTGACGATGCACGATCGCCGCAACCGACTGACCGAGCAGGTGTCGGCGGATGTTCGCGCCGTGCTCGGCCGGGTGGTGTTCGAAACGGTCATTCCGCGCAACGTCAGGCTGTCGGAGGCGCCGAGCCACGGCGTGCCGGCGCTGATCTACGATTATCGCTGCACCGGGTCCGAGGCATATATCGCGCTGGCCCGCGAACTGATCGGTCGGCTCGGCAAGTCCACCACGCCGGCGAAGGCCGCATGACCGACGACACCACGCCCGCGCGGCGGCCCAAGCCTCGCCCCGGCCTCGGTCGCGGTCTCGGCGCGCTGATGGGCGATATCGCCAAGGAGCAGCCGGTCGCGGGTGGCAGCGGGACGTCGCCGGGCATCCGCAGCCTCCCGGTCGGGTCGCTTTCGCCACATCCGGGCCAGCCGCGGCGCTATTTCAACGATGCCGCGCTCGACGAGCTTGCCGCGTCGATTGCGCGGCGCGGGGTCATCCAGCCGATCGTGGTACGGCCGCACGGCAAGGATTATCAGATCGTCGCCGGCGAGCGGCGCTGGCGAGCGGCGCAGCGCGCCAGACTTCACGAAGTACCTGTAATCGTTCGCGAGTTTGACGATGCCGAGACGCTGGAAGTCGCGCTGGTCGAAAATATCCAGCGGCAGGATCTCAATGCGATCGAGGAAGCCGAGGCGTATCAGCGACTGATCGGCGACTTCGGCCACACGCAGGAGGTGCTGGGCAAGCTGGTCCACAAGTCGCGCAGCCATATCGCCAATCTGCTGCGTCTGCTCGAATTGCCCAGGGCGGTGCAGGACCGGGTGATCGACGGCTCGCTCAGCATGGGGCATGCGCGCGCGCTGATCGGCATGCCCGATGCGGAAGGGCTGGCCGAGCAGGTCATCGCGCGCGGCCTGTCGGTGCGCGATACCGAACGGCTCGCGCGCAACGCCAAGCCCGACGGACGCGAGCGTGGCGGAGACCGCGGTCGTGATGCCGATCTCGCCGCGCTCGAGCATCAGCTAGCCGATCTGCTCGGACTTTCGGTACGGATCAATCACGGGCCGAAGGGCGGCACGCTGGCCTTGTCCTATTCGACCCTCGATCAGCTCGATATGATCTGCCAGCGGCTTACCGGCGAGCGCATCTAGCCCGCTAACGTTGCCGCGCGGCGATCCGCGCGACCGCCAGCATTGCCGCGTCCGCCAGAACGGGCCCGGCGGTCGCCGCCGACATGATCGCACGCTCGGCCCCGCGCGCACGATCGATCGCAGCGGCGATCGCCGGCGCATTCCAGGTGCGCAGCGCCCGCCCCATCGTCGCGCGTTCGCGGAAGAACACCTTCTCGATCACCGTGCCCGGGTTGGCGCCTCCATCTATTTCGGCGCGCATCTCGGCGAGCGCGATCAGCCGGCGAACGAGCTGGCGCAGCACCGGAATCGGCGACACGCCCGCTTCCTGCAGCCGCCCCAGTTCGTCCGCCAGCGCATCGGCACGGCCTTCGATCGCGGCGTCGATCGCGCGCGCCATTTCGCTGTCGCCGAGATCGGCGCCGACTGCATCGACCGCCGAATCGTCGAGCGAGCGCGGGCGTTCGGGCGCCGCGTCGAGATAAAGCGCGAGCTTCTCGATCTCACGCGTCATCACCGCGCGGTCGCCCGCGCTCGCCGCCGCGATCCGGCTCGCCGTGTCACCGGTGGTGCGCAGCCCGTGTTCGCGCGCGATTGCGGTCACCAGTCGCTCGGCATCCGCGCCGTCGGGCAGGTAGCACGCAAGGCACAGCGCGCGCGGCGAGCCGATCGCCAGCTTGACTAGCTTGGCCGTCGCCTTGAGCCCGGGCGCGATGATCACCGCCGGATTGCCCACACGCTCGGCATCGAGCAGCAACGTCGCCGCCTCGACGCATTCCTCGCCCGCGCCCGCAACGCGGATGTGGCGCGCACCGCCGAACAGCGACAGCGACGCCGCCTCGTCCGCCAGCCGCCCGGGGTTGGCGCGCAGCATCCCCGGCTCGAGATCGACCCGCTCGGCCTCCGGCCCCAGCGCACGCGCCAGCCGCTGGGCGTAATCCTGCGCGCCCGATTCGTCGGGACCGTGGAACAGATACAGCCGGATATCGGGGCTTACCGCGTCGATCGCGGTGCGGATCTGGTTGGGATTGCCCTTCACGGCGCGGCTCAGCGCGCCGCGGCGGACGTCCGCTCGGCATAGAGCGCGACGCGCGAGACGATCTGGTCGGCGACGATCCCCGACAGCCGCTCAAGCGCGGTGTTTTCAGCCGCGATGGTCGCATATTCGGAGCCGACGACGTCGATCCCCGCATCCGATCCGGCGGTCGCGTCGAGCAGCGTCGTTCCCTTGGCGAGATCGACCAGCTGATAGCGCGCGCGCAGCGTGCGACGCTCGCGCGTGACGACGTTGAGCCGGTTCGCGCCCAGCCCCTCGATCTGGTCGTCGAGCCTGATCTCGAGGCGGTAGCGCGGCGCGCCACTCGCTCCCAGCCGATCACGCAGCGCGTTGGCCATCAGCCAGCCCTTCTTGCCCTCGATCGGCGCGACGTCGATCTGTGACAGCGTCGCCGCCACCGGCCCGGCCGATCCGCCGGCATAAAGCGGGTGAAGGCCGCAGCCCGACAGCGCGAACGCGGCGGAGAGCAGCGCGAAACCCGGCAAGGAGGACGCGCGGCTCATGCGACGAGATTGACCAGACGGTCGGGCACGACGATCACCTTTCGCGGGGCGGAGCCATCGAGGATACGCTTCACCTTGTCGGACGCAAGCGCGGCGGCCTCGATGTCCGCGCGCGACAGGCCGCGCGCCATCACCAGCGTGTCGCGCAGCTTGCCGTTGACCTGGATCGCGATCGTCACCTCGTCGTCGACCAAGAGCGCCGGATCGACCAGCGGCCAGGCAGCCTCGGCGATCAGCCCGGTCTCGCCCGCCGCCGCCCAGGCTTCCTCGGCGAGATGCGGCACCATCGGGCTGGCGAGCAGCAGCAATGTCCGCGCGGCGTCGCGGCGGTCGCGCGAGGGTCGTGCCTTCTCGACCGCGTTGGCCAATGTGTAGAGAAACGCGACCGCCTTGTTGAACTGCAACGCCTCGATCGCGTCGGCGACCCCGGCGGTGGTGCGGTGGACGAGCTTGCGAAGCGCGATGTCGTCGCCGCCCCCAGCATCCGCGCCCTCCGCATCAGCCGGGTCGTTCTCGACCAGCCGCCACAGCCGCTGGACGAAGCGCCACGATCCCTCGATCCCCGCCTCGCTCCACGGCAGATCGCGCTCGGGCGGCGAATCGGACAGCATGAACCAGCGCACCGCGTCGGCGCCGTATTGATCGACGATCGGTTCGGGATCGACGGTATTCTTCTTCGACTTCGACATCTTCTCGACGCGGCCGACCGTCACCGGCTCGCCCGTCGCGATTTCCCGGCCGTCGCGCACCTCGTCGAGGGCGAGCCATCGCCCTTCCGCAGATTTATACGTCTCGTGCGTCACCATCCCCTGCGTGAACAGCCCGGCGAACGGCTCGGTCACGTCGAGCATCCCGATATGCTTCAGCGCGCGCGTCCAAAAGCGCGCGTAGAGCAGGTGGAGGATCGCATGCTCGACCCCGCCGATATATTGCGCCACCGGCAGCCACTTCTCCACCACTGCGCGGTCGAACGGCTTGTCCTTGGGCTGGCTGGCGAAGCGGATGAAATACCACGACGAATCGACGAACGTGTCGAGCGTATCGGTCTCGCGGAGGGCCGCGCCGCCGCACGACGGGCACGCGACGTGCTTCCAGCTCGGATGCCGATCGAGTGGGTTGCCGGGGATGTCGAAGCTCACGTCCTCGGGCAGCACCACCGGCAACTGGTCCTTGGGCACCGGCACCGCGCCGCACGCACCGCAATGGATGATCGGGATCGGCGTGCCCCAGTAACGCTGGCGGCTCACGCCCCAGTCGCGCAGCCGGAACACGGTCGATCCCTTGCCCCAGCCCCCGGCTTCGGCGCGAGTGATGACGGCGCGCTTGGCAGCGGAAACAGTTAAGCCATCCAGAAAGTCCGAATTTACGATCCGAACAAGATTGTCAGAATCCCACCCGTACCAATCGTTCCATTCATCTGGATGAAATATATCCGTTTTCCAGTCGATAGCTCGCTCGACCTGAAATACGCGCTCGATAACCGGGTTGATCTCAAGTCCGTACTTGCTCGCGAACTCGAAGTCGCGCTGGTCGTGCGCCGGCACGCCGAACACCGCGCCGGTGCCGTATTCCATCAGTACGAAATTGGCGATGTAGACCGGTAATCGCCATGCCGGATCGAACGGATGGGTGACGGTCAGCCCGGTGTCGAAGCCGAGCTTCTCTTGCGTGTCGAGCTCGGCTGCGGTGGTGCCGCCCTGCTTGCACCGCGCGACGAACGCAGCGGCGCCCTCATCGGCCGCGGCGAGCGCCTGAGCGATCGGATGGTCGGCCGCAACCGCGACGAAACTCGCGCCGAAGATGGTGTCCGGGCGCGTGGTGAACACCTCGACCTGCCCGCCGTCCGATACCTTCCAGCGAAAGGTCAGCCCCTGGCTCTTGCCGATCCAGTTCTCCTGCATCAGCTTGACCTTGTCGGGCCAATGCTCGAGCGACCCGAGGCCATCGAGCAGTTCGTCGGCGAAGTCGGTGATCTTCAGGAACCACTGGTTCAACTTGCGCTTCTCGACCAGCGCGCCCGAGCGCCAGCCACGCCCGTCGATAACCTGCT
>JBDSKT010000029.1:0-7485 GCA_039916765.1 Sphingomonas sp. | reverse complement strand
GCGCGGCTGCTGACCGGTGCGAGCGAGCGCGGCGTCGGGGAGGACACGCAGGTCGCCATCGCCTTTCATGCGCCGTGGGACCCGTCATCGGCCTCATCGCTTCGGAGGCACATCAACGATCTCGACTGGGTCATGCCGGGCTGGCTGTCGATTACT
The DNA here is from genome assembly GCA_039916765.1 of Sphingomonas sp. GTDB lineage: Bacteria > Pseudomonadota > Alphaproteobacteria > Sphingomonadales > Sphingomonadaceae > Sphingomonas. Next base: position 7,329 of record JBDSKT010000029.1, on the reverse strand, counting down.
GGCCCCGACCACCGGTTCACCAGCTTTCCCGACGCTGCCGGGCGTCAGATCATCAACAGCGCACTGCATCGCCCGCTGATCCTGCCGATGGTGCAAAACGCCACCCAAGGCGTGTGGGATGGCAAGGGTATGGACGCAATCCTGCGCTCGCCCGGGCTGCGCAAGCAAATGCTCGATCGGCTGGAAACCTATTTTACCGTCAATCAGGCCGGCGGCGCGTTTTTCGATTTCGAAGAATTGAGCGCGCGTGGGCAGGTAGATTACCGTCAATTCCTGCGCGAAGCGCGTGCCCGCTTCGCGCCCAAGGGCTGGATCATTGCCATCGCCGTCCCGGTGGGTGACGCGCAGTGGGACGTGAAGGGCTTTGCCAAGCTCGTCGATCGCGTGTTCCTGATGGCCTATGACGAGCATTCGGAGGCCGGCGACCCCGGGCCGATTGCCTCGCAAGGCTGGTTCGAGCAATCGATCGCACGGGCCGCGCAGGGAGTGCCGCGCGGCAAGCTGGTCGTCACGATCGGCAATTATGGTTACGAATGGCATGGCGACGTCGTCGATCCGGTCGCCGTCGATGAAGCCTGGACCTCGGCGCGGCAGTCTGGGGCGACGCCGGTGTTCGATGGCGCGAGCGGCAATAGCGGTTTTGCCTTCCAAGACGATGACGGGCGCCACGTCGTCTGGCTGCTCGACGCTGCTTCGGCTTATGACCAGCTCCGTTTCTTGCAACGCGCGAAAATCGGCGCGGTCGCCTTGTGGCGGCTTGGGGCCGAGGATCCCGGCGTATGGAACCTGTTTGGCCGCGCGCACCGTACCTTGCCCGACGACAACGCGATCAACACCATTCCTCCCGGCACTGACGTCGATATCGAGGGAAAGGGCGAAATCCTCAAGATCACCGGTGTCCCGGTGCGCGGCGCGCGCGATGCGGTCGTCGGTCGCAACGGCCTGATCGCGCGGGTCGATTTCACTCAATTGCCCTCGCCCTTCGTGGTGCAGCGGACAGGCGGCAATAATCCAAACCTGCTCGCGCTGACGTTCGATGACGGGCCGGACCCGACCTGGACGCCCAAGATCCTTGACATTCTGAAGGATAAGCAGGCGCCCGCGACCTTTTTTATCGTCGGCGAGAATGCGCTGACGCAGCGCGGCCTGCTCGAGCGGATGATGCGCGAGGGGCACGAGGTGGGCAGCCATACCTACACCCATCCCAATCTCGCCGGAGCGTCGCAGACCGAAACCGCGTTTCAGCTCAACACCACGCAGCGCTTGTTCCAGGCCTTTACCGGCCACTCGCTGCGGCTGTTCCGCGCGCCGTATTTCGGGGACGCCGAGCCCACCACAGCAGACGAAATCTATCCCGCGCTTCAGGCGCAGGAGCGCGGTTATGTCTCGGTCGGGCTGCATGTCGATCCCGATGACTGGAAGCGCCCTGGCGTCCAGGCGATCATCGACGCGACGATCAGTCAAGTGCTTCATGGTCGCCAATCGTGCGACGCGAAGAACAATCCAGAATGCAGCCGCAACATCATCCTGCTCCACGATGCGGGCGGCAACCGCGAGCAGACGGTCGAAGCACTTCCGGTGATCATCGATCGCTTGCGAGCGATGGGCTACACCTTCGTGCCAGTTTCGACACTTGCGTCGATCCCAAGGGGACAGGCAAACCCGGTGCTTTCCGCCAGTGACCGCGCGGCGGCCGAGACGGACCTGTTTATCTTCGAATCGCTCGGTTTTATCGTCATCGCGCTTGGCTGGATTTTCCTTTTCGCCATTTCGATCGGCATTCTACGCGCTCTCATGCTGTCCGCACTGGCGTTGCTCCAAGCGCGACGCGAAGGGCGCACGATCTTTCCCCCCATAGATCCGGATCGCTTCGTTACGGTGATGATCCCGGCGTTCAACGAGGAGACGGTGATCGAACGCGCGGTACGCGGCGTTCTCGCATCGACCGAAGTGCGCGTCGAGGTGATCGTGATCGACGACGGGTCGGCGGACCGGACCAGCGAGATAATCCGCGACTCGTTTGCGGATGATTCGCGCGTGCGACTGGTCACGCTCGAAAATGGCGGCAAGGCGCGCGCGCTCAACCGGGGGCTGGCACTCGCGACCGGCGAGATTGTCATCGCGCTCGACGCCGATACGCAGTTCGAGCCAACGACAATCGCTCGCCTGGCTCGCTGGTTTGTCGATGAGACGATCGGAGCGGTCGCCGGCAACGCCAAGGTCGGTAATCGGGTCAACGTCGTCACCAAATGGCAAGCGCTCGAATATATTACGGCGCAAAATCTGGAGCGCCGTGCGCTTGCCAGCCTCAACGCGATGACCGTGGTGCCGGGTGCGGTCGGCGCGTGGCGACTTGCGGCAATCCAGCAAGTTGGTGGTTATCCCGACGATACGCTCGCCGAGGATCAGGACCTGACTATCGCAATCCAGCGCGCCGGCTGGACGGTGCATTACGACCAATTTGCCGTCGCCTGGACCGAGAGCCCCGAGACGTTGCGTGGACTGGCCAAGCAGCGCTTCCGCTGGGCATTCGGCACGCTGCAATGCTTGTGGAAGCATGGTGGCGTGATGGTGCATGGGCGACCGCGCGGCCTCGCTTTTGTCGGCTTGCCGCAAGCGATCATGTTCCAGATCGTACTCGCGGCGATCTCGCCGATCATCGACCTTGCGCTGATCGTGAGTTTCGCGATGACGTGGGTCGCCGTGCGCGCGCATGGCTGGGCGCAGACCCAGCACGATGTCGAGAAGATGCTTGCTTACTGGCTCGTCTTCACCGCGATCGACCTGCTCGCCGCGACGATCGCTTTTGCACTTGAGCGGCGCGAGAAGTGGCGGCTGCTCTGGCTGCTCATTCCGCAGCGCATCGGCTATCGCCAGGTAATGTATTATGTCGTCCTCAAGGCCATCGCGCAGGCACTGCGCGGGCCGATGGTCGGCTGGGGCAAACTGAAGCGAACGGGGCGGGTGACGGCGAGTTAAAGCCGCAATCCCAAACGCGGCCCCGCCGACGTCATCGCTAGATAAAGTATGACCGTCAGCGCGCAGCCTGCGGCGAGCGCGGCCCAAAATGGCCAGCCATGCCGAAGCAGTGCAGGCATCAACAGGAACATCGGCAGCGAAGGAAGCACATACCAGAACGTCGCGCCGGCATGTACCGCCATGTTCTCGGCATCGGGCTTGTCGTGCCACAACCAGATCATCCCCAGGACCGAAACCAGCGGCAGCGAAGCAACCAAGGCGCCGAGACCCGGGCTTCGCTTGGCGATTTCCGATACGGCGGCGACGATGGCACCGGAGACGAGTGCCTTGACCAACAGATACAGCATATCGGTCATGCTAGAGACCGGCCTACCGCGCCGCCAGCCGAAAGCGCGCGTCGAGATGGCGTTTCCGCGACACGCCCTTGCCTGATATAGCGCAGTCATGCTTCGTACTTTCTTCGGCTTGCTCGCGCTGATACTCGCCGTGGCTGCGCCCTCGGTCGCCCCCGCACGGCCCTATCCGGCGCCGGCGCCTGTCGTGCTCGCCGCCGCCAGCCTGCAGGAATCGATGACCGCTGCCGCTGACACCTGGGCGAAGCGGGGCCATCCAAGGCCGGTGATTTCGTTCGCTGGTTCTTCCGCGCTTGCACGGCAGATCGAGGCGGGGGCGCCAGCCGACCTGTTCGTTTCGGCGGACGAGGGCTGGATGGACGACCTTGCCGCCAGGCACCTGATCGTGGCCGCGACGCGACGTGATTTCCTGGGCAATCGCCTTGTCGTCGTCGCGCCTGCGGGAACGCGAGGTAGCATCCCAAAGGGCGGCGCGACGCTCGCCCGTGTGCGGGGTGCCGGGCCGCTGGCAATTGCCGATCCCGATAGCGTTCCGGCAGGCAGATACGCCAAGACGGCGCTGATCGCGCTCGGCGCATGGCCTGGGGTGGCGGCGCACATCGTACGCGCCGAGAATGTCCGCGCGGCGCTCGCGCTGGTCGAACGCGGCGCCGCGCCTTACGGAATCGTCTATGCGACCGACGCGCGGGCCTCGAGGGCCGTGCGCGTCGTCGGCGTGTTCCCCGCAGCGTCGCACCCCCCGATCGTCTATCCGATCGCGCGGGTCGCGTCATCGCGCAACCCCGAAGGCGAGGCGTTCCGGCGCTTCCTGATGTCGCCTGAAGGGCGGAGCGTGTTCGTGAGATATGGGTTTAGCATACGGTGATGCGGTTCGGCGGCCAGGTCGGTCGGGCTTACCGTGCCGTGGCCACTAATCGGCGATGACCGCCGACGAGTGGGGCATCGTCGGATTATCGCTCAAGGTGGGCCTCGTCGCGACGCTCGCCGCGCTGCCGGTTGCCTTCTTGCTCGCTTATGTCCTCGCCCGCGCGCGATTTCCCGGCAAAATCCTGCTCGATGCGTTGGTGCATCTGCCACTTGTGGTACCGCCGGTGGTGACGGGCTGGCTTCTGCTCCTCGCTTTCGCCCCTGCCGGACCGATCGGTGCCTTGATCGAGCGCTGGTTCGACGCAACCGTGCTATTCCGCTGGACCGGCGCGGCAATCGCCAGCGCGGTGATGGCGTTGCCGCTGATGGTACGCGCGATGCGATTATCGATCGAGGCGGTCGATCGCCGGTTGGAAGGCGCCGCGCGGACCCTGGGAGCGGGGGCTTGGCGCACGTTCGCTACGATCACGTTGCCGCTGAGCGTCCCTGGTCTGCTTGCCGGCGCAGTACTCGGGTTCGCGCGCGGGCTGGGCGAATTCGGCGCCACCATCACCTTCGTATCGAACGTACCAGGGGAGACGCGCACGCTCCCACTCGCCATCTATAGCGCGCTCCAGGTGCCGGGCGGCGACGCCGCGGCTTGGCGACTATCGGCGATCTCGGTCGCGCTCAGCCTTGCCGCACTGATCGGGTCGGAGCTGCTCGCGCGGCGCGCGGGCAGGGGGCTGCATGTCCTTTGACATCGAGGTTCGCAAGCGACTGGGCGACGCCGAGATCGCGTGCCGCATCGATGCTGGCGACGGGCTGACGGTGTTGTTCGGACCATCGGGAGCGGGCAAGACGAGCGTGCTCAACATGATCGCTGGCCTGCTCCGGCCCGACAGCGGCCACATTCGCATCGGTGGGGCGACGTTGTTCGACGCCGTTGCAGGTGTCGATCTCCGCCCCGAGCGACGCGGTGCAGGTTATGTCTTTCAGGATCCGCGATTGTTCCCGCATCAGCGAGTGCGGGCCAATCTGCTTTACGGCGCGGGCGGCGATGCCACCCGGCTCGACGAAACCGTCACGCTACTCGACATCGGCCACCTACTAGATCGGTGGCCGCGCAGCCTCTCGGGCGGCGAGGCGCGGCGCGTGGCGATCGGCCGCGCGTTGCTCTCGCGCCCGCGTTTTCTTTTGCTCGACGAGCCGCTCTCCTCGCTCGACCGTGCGCGCCGCGAAGAGATCATGCGGGCGATCGAGGCGATCCGCGATGCCGCGCGCCTGCCGATCCTGATGGTGACACACGACGCCGCCGAGGCCGAGCGGCTCGGGACGCGTACGATCACGATGTGAACGGCTCAGCAGCCGGGAACGCGTACCGTAACGGCCCGGTAGACGCTCGCCGGCACAAGGCGTCCCGGCGGAATGGTCGCGCTACGGCCCGTCACCCCCGCGAACAACCACACCCCGGCGACGGTCGCGGCGTTGGTGCCAACGCGCGCGCTCGATCCGCCGATTAGCCGCACCACGTCGCCGTCGATGCGCAAGTAGAGCGGGCTAACGGTGATCCGTCCGCTCATTCCCATTGCTCCCTTGGCTTGCGCGTCGCTGATCTGTCCGGTTGCATCGCTGCCCTTGCGGATGACGACCGCGCCATTCAGGATGACGTCCGCGCTGATACGCAGCGTGACCATGTCGCCCTTGACGCTGGATTTGCTCGATAGCGGGGCGACCGTTTCCAACGGTATGTCGAGCCCTGCGGGCAACGTAGCAGAGCAGACCGCAGCAGCGGCGGCGAAGAGGATCGTCAATGCGCGGCACCCGCCAGCCGAGCACGCGGGCCCGACAGATCGAGCGGCACATCCTCACTGACGAACCCGGTCACGATCTCGCCAGCCTTGATCTTCGCATTGTTGCCGCGGTGAAACAGCCCCACAAAGCCGGTCAGTAACACCGCGACGGCGGCCGAGCCTGCCCCGGTGCCTTTTTCCTGCACATCGCCCTCCAGCGGGATCACCGCATCGTCCAGTTCGAGCCGCAGCAATTTCGCCCGCATGGCGCCCGCCTCGCCGACCATCCCCGCTGCGCGAGCGTCGGTCACCTGGCCGAATGCCCAGGCACCAACCGGAATGATCGTGCGGCCGCCAACCTCTACCGGATGGTTGACGCGCATCTTGAAGATCGTCCCCGGAGTTGCTTTTGCGGTACTGATCTCGCTCGGCGCCATCAGCTCGATCGGCGTATCGCGCTTGAGCATCACGGTTTTGCTGACCGCAGCAATAGGGTTTCCGCTTTCGACCGTCGGCGCTACGGATTGTGCCGCCGACGCGCCCATCGCCAACGCTAGGTAAATCACATGCATGAATTTTCCCCCGATGTGTAATCTGCCGGACCAATTCGGTGCTGACAAGATATTGTCGCGACCGGGAATTTCCGCCACATGGGGGGTGGCATCGATGGGGGGAACCGTAAAGATTATCGTCAAGGCGGCGGGCGCTCTGCTCGTTATGGCCACGCTGTCTGGTAGCGCGTTCGCCAAGGATGCGAAGAGATACGTCGTCGTCAACGAAGATGTCGGCGTACCCGTGTTCGCCTACGATATTACCGATCGGCCTTACACCGTCGTCGGCGAAGTGAAGGCGGGGGTGCGCAAGGCGAGCGTGTTCAGCAAAGAAGCGTCACAAGCGAAAATCTACCGCGAACTGTGGGAACGCGCCGAGAAAATGGGTGCCGACGCCGTCGTAAACGCTCGATACGGTGATTCGCATATCTCCGCATTTAGCTGGGGCAAAACCAACGCCACCGGGACCGCGATCAGGTTCACCAGCGCAGCGACAGCGGCAGTCATAAAATAAGGCGGGCTGCCGTACGTGTATGCGCTGGACGGCCTGGCTAGGCTTGCGCGCGTTTGCGCAGCAGGTGTCGGGCCAGCTGAATTAACACGACGAACACGATCAGCGCGATGGCGACCAGTATCGCGACGTGGACCTTTCCGGCGATCCGGTCGATCAGCGGATCGAGCGCGTGGCCGACATAGAAACCGAACAGCGTGAAGATCGGCCCCCATACTGCTGCGGCAAACGCATTGAGCGGCAGGAAGATTTTGAGCGGTACTTTCGACGTGCCGATCGCGATGGGGCTTATGGTG
>JBDSKT010000028.1:0-9868 GCA_039916765.1 Sphingomonas sp. | reverse complement strand
GATGCGATCCTGACCGGCGGCGGCAGCTTCCACTGCATCTCGCAGCAGATTCCGGTTTGAGCCGGTGAGCGGCGGCCAAGGCGGTATGCGCCGATAACGCGCACCGCGCGCGACAGGGCGAACGCGGCGATATGTCGAACAACACGTCCGTCGCGTAGCGAGCGATGTCGGGCATCGATCTCGAAGGGCGCTACGGTCAAGCCGGCGCCAACTGAGTGGACCATCAGTTAATCCCGCAAGTGGTTCTTCCAGGCGGCTTCGCCCCAGACGAAAGAGGCTGTGCCTGTCGATGCCCGACTGCGGGGGTTCGCATGGGCCGCCAAGCGCCTGAGCCATCGGCGGATCACGTGGAGATGTATGAATGCCGCTTTTCCGGTTCAGTCCTGTCCCCTTTCTGCTGGCGATCATGATGATCGCGCTGCCGGTGGCCCGAGCGGGCGCGGCCGATACTCCAATCCGCGACGGCGCGCATGATTTCGACTTCGACCTCGGCACGTGGCGCACCGAGATCGTTCGCCGCGTGCATCCGCTCAGCGGCTCGGAAGAGACGATGCGGTTGAGCGGCACCGTCACGGTCCGGCCGCTCTGGAACGGAAAGGCACAGGTCGAGGAGATCGAGGCCGACGGCCCCAAGGGACATTGGGAGGGAATGACGGTCTTCCTCTACGATCCCGAGGCCCGCCAGTGGAGCATGAACTTCGCCAACGGGTCGGCCGGCAAGTTCACCATCCCGATGATCGGCAGCTTCCGGAACGGGCGGGGCGAGCTGCTCGGGTCCGATACGCTCGGTGGCCGCGCGATCCTGGTGCGCGCGGTCTGGTCGGACATCACCGCCGTCAGCCACACGTATCAGGAGTCCTATTCGGACGATGCGGGCCATACGTGGCAGGTCGCCTTTACGGCGCACAAGACCAAAACATAGGCGCGGTTGCGGTCAAATAACCGGTCGATCGGTAGCGCTGGTCGTGGTGCGGTCGTCCCTCTCATAGCCGCCCGATCAGCCGTTCGATCGATTCGTGGTTCTTTCCTTCGTCGCCGCAATCTTGTTCTAGCACGCGCTTCAGTTTTTCGAGCTCGTCTTGCGTCAGATGCTCGATCCCGACGAATTCGTTGCGCGCCGGCTTGTGCGCGCGGATCAGCTCGTCGAGCTTGGCCTGGATCGCGCTGCCGTCGCGGTTCTGCGCGTTCTGGATCAGGAACACCATCAGGAAGGTGACGATCGTCGTCCCGGTGTTGATGATCAGCTGCCACGTGTCCGAATAATGGAAGATCGGCCCGGTCACGCCCCAGACGACGATCACCGACAGCGCGAGGATGAACGCGGGCGGGCGCCCGCTCCAGCTCGCGACGCGCGCGGCGATCGTTTCGAACAGCTTTTCCATGTCGCGTTTCCTCGAGGTTTGCGACGAGACTGCCATGTTCGCGATGACCGCGCTATGACCGCGCCATGACCGAGATTACTGTCGCCGCGCTGCAACTGGGCTTCGGCTCCGAGATCGAGCGCAACATCGCCAACGTTTCGCGGCTCGTTCGTGAGGGCGTCGCGCGCGGCGCGCGGGTGATCCTGCCGCCCGAACTGTTCGAGGGCGAATATTTCTGCCGGGTCGAGGATGAAGGGCTGTTCGCGAACGCGAAACCGGTCGCCGAGCACCGCGCTGTGCAGGCGATGCAGGCCCTCGCCGCCGAGCTCAAGGTGTGGATCCCGACCAGCTTCTTCGAAGCGGACGGTCCGCACCATTACAATTCGCTGGCGATGGTGAACCCTGACGGCAAGGTCGCGGGCGTCTATCGCAAAAGCCATATTCCGGATGGCCCCGGTTATGAGGAGAAATTCTATTTCCGCCCCGGCAATACGGGCTTCAAGGTCTGGCCGGGCCCGGATGCGACGACGCTCGGCGTGGGGGTGTGCTGGGATCAATGGTATCCCGAGACCGCGCGCGCGATGATGCTGATGGGCGCGGAGGTGCTGTTCTATCCCACCGCGATCGGCAGCGAGCCGCACGACGATGGGCTCGACACTGCGCGGCTATGGCGCCGCGCGATGGTCGGCCATGCGGTGTCGAATGTCGTGCCGGTGGTCGCCGCCAACCGCGTCGGCGTCGAACACGGCCAGACCTTCTACGGCACCAGCTTCATCGCCGACGAGCGCGGCGATATTCTCGCCGAGCTGGACCGCGAGGAAGAGGGCGTGATCACCGCGACGCTCGATCTCGCCCGCGTCAAACGCCACCGCGCCGCCTTCGGCTTCTTCCGGGACCGCCGCCCCGATCTGTACGGGCGGCTGGTCGAGGATATCTAGCGCCGCTTGGCGCCCACTGTGTCGTTGATCACCACCGGCCGGTTGCACCCGTCGATGCTGCGCGCGACGGCGTACAGGTGTTTCGCGGGTGGCTCGGCGGCGAGCGGATGCGCGCCGGGCTTGTCGCCGCCCTTCGCCAAGCGCGCCTCGGGATTGCGGCAGATCGGCTTGAGCGGGTTCTTGCCGGGTGTCGTGGCGAAGGACGACGCGGCGATCAGCATGGCCAGCACGAACATGGCGACTCTCCTGATTGTGTCGCGACCATAGCACGACGCCCGCCGCAAGCCGAGACCATCCGCCCGCCCCGTGCGCCGGATCGCCCTGATCCTGCCGTCACTTGAGGCAGGCGACGATCGCCGTGATCACCGCGATCGTCTCTTGTGGGTCGCGCACGCGCACGGTGTCGAGCCCCAAGGTCTTGGCCGGATAATCGTTGCCGCCGGGGAAGATCGCGTCGCCGATGAACATCATCGCGTCGAGTGCGATGCCGCTCGCGTCGCGCAGTTTCTTCAGGCCGTACGCCTTGTCCACACCCTCGCGCGTGACGTCGATCGAGGTCGCGCCGCCCATGTTGATCGACAGGCCGGGCAGGCGCTTCTGAAGGTCGGCCTGGATGATCTTGCGCTTGGCGAAATCGGGGTCCCAGCTCTCCTTCGCCTCAAGCGGTGCCTGCTGGCCGAGCGCGGAGAAGGTGATCTGGCTGCCGCGATCCTCGATCCGCTCGCCCCAGGTTTTTTCCGGCACGAACCCCGTCGCCTCGAGCGACGCGTCGAACGCGGCGAGGATCTTCGCGCGCACGGTGTCGTCGAACAATTCCGCATAGACCGGCGTCCAGCTTCCCGACTGGTGGGTATAGAGCTTGGTCCCGGTGGTCGGCATCAGCCACAGTCGCGACACATCGGCGCGCGCGGGCAGGCGGCTTGCCACCTGCTTGTCGAATTGCGGCCAATCCCCGCCCGAGATCACCGCGACGTCGGCGACGCCCAGCAGGTCGGCAAGCGCTTCGGCCATGTCGGACTGGAGCGGCTGTTTGGACAAAGCGAGCGTTCCGTCAAGGTCGAACGCGACGAGGTTTTTCATGCCATCTCCAGCTGTGTCTTGAGGTCCAGCGCACGCTCGAACACACGCTCGAACATTTCGGCGGAAAGCCGCCCCGTATTCTGATTGTAGCGCGAGCAGTGGTAGCTATCGATGAGAATACGCCCGTCGGGCATGCGGTGTTCCGCAAGGTGGCCGAAGCGGCATTTGGGCAATCGGCCGCCAAGCACCTTGACCGCCGACTGGTGCGCGATCTGGCCGAGCGCGACGAACACGCGCGCGCTGGGCAGTGCCGCCTTCTGGCCCTCAAGAAAGGGGCGGCAGGTGCGGATTTCCTCGGGCGTCGGCTTGTTTTCGGGCGGCAGGCATTTGACCGCGTTGATGATCATCGCGCCGTCCAGCGCCAGCGAATCGTCTGGCCGGCCTTCGTACGTGCCCGTGGTCAGGCCGAATTTCGCAAGTGTGTCGAACAACAAGGTGCCGGCATAATCCCCTGTAAACGGCCGGCCAGTGCGGTTGGCGCCGTGCTTGCCGGGCGCGAGGCCGATGATCGCCAGCCACGCTTGCGGGTCGCCGAACGCATTGACCGGCGCGTTCCACCAATCGGGATGCTCGACCTTCAGCGTCTCGCGGAACGCCACCAGACGTGGGCAAAGCGGGCAATCGCGCGGCGGTTCGGTCGCGGGGATCGGGCTGGGTGCAAAGTTCATCGCGGCGGGTTAGGCGGTAACGCATGCGCGCGACAAGCCACGCCTCGCAATATGCCATCGCGATCGGATCGAACCGGTGGGGCCGCCATGGGTCGCCGGCGCGCGAGGTCGCGGCGGCGATCGCGGTACTGGGCGGCGTGGTGGCCGCATCGCCGATCGCCGCGACCGCTCCGCTCGGCCCGTCGCGCAGACGTTTCGCCAACACCGCCGTGTTGATCGGAAGTGACGAAACCCCGCCCGCGCTGCTCGCGCGACTCAAGGCGATCGAGCGCGATTTTGGCCGGCGCGCCGGTGCGCGCTGGGGCTCGCGGGTGATCGATCTCGATATCGTCTTGTGGTCTGGTGGGGCGTGGGCCGACGCGGTGCTGGCCATCCCGCACCCGGCCTTTCGCGAACGGCGCTTCGTGCTCGATCCATTGTCGGCAATCGCCCCGGATTGGCGCGATCCGATCACCGGGCTTACGGTGCGCCAGCTCGCGGCGCGGCTGCGCGCGGTTGACCGGGGCGCACGGCGTCCGTAACGCACGCGCCTTGGTCGGGCTCGTAGCTCAGTCGGTAGAGCAACGGACTTTTAATCTGTAGGTCCCGGGTTCGAATCCCGGCGAGCCCACCATTTTTTCCGCCGGCCGGAGACATGATGCCGTCCACCGCCACATCCCGTTCCGCCGCCGACATCCGCCATCCGCCGTGGCTGCTCTGGGCGGCGGGCGCGGTCGCCTTCGCGGTGCTGTCGATCGCCACGCTCGGCGACGCGATCGAGGACGGCGCGCAGTTCGCGTTCGACAAGGCCATTTTGCTCTGGGCGCGGGGTGGGACGATGCACGGGCCGCCGATCGGTCCGGCATGGTTCAAGGCGGCGATGGTCGACGTGACGGCGCTCGGCGGCGTCACCGCGCTGATGCTGATCGTCACGCTCGTCTCGGGCTTCCTGATCGTCCAACGCCACTGGCTCACGCTGTCGCTCGTGCTCGGCGGCACGGTCAGCGGGTCGATCGCCGTGTCGGTGACCAAGAGCTTGGTCGGGCGAGCGCGACCGATGATCACCGATCACCTCGTCCAGGTGTCGTCGCTCAGCTTCCCCAGCGGCCATGCGGCGAACAGCGCGATCGTCTATCTGACGATGGCGACGCTGATCGACCAAATCGTGGAGGGTCGGGCCGCACGCGCCTATATCCTCGTCGCGACGGCGCTGCTCGTCACGCTGATCGGGTTCAGCCGCGTCTATCTCGGGGTGCACTGGCCGAGCGACGTGCTTGCCGGCTGGGCGTTCGGCACGCTCTGGGCGATCGCGTGGTGGGCGATCGGCGCTTGGGCGCGGGCCAGACGGGCGGCGTCACAGCCCGTCCAGTAACCGCCGCGCCGCCTTCAGATGCGGCGCGTCGACCATCTTGCCGTCGAGACTGAGCGCTCCGGCGCCTGGGTTGGCGGCGAACAGATCGACCATGCGGCGCGCGTGCGCCACCTCGGCCGCGCTCGGCGCGAAGGCGACATTGATCACCGGCACTTGCGCCGGGTGGATCGCCATCATGCCCGTGAACCCGTCGCGCCGTCCGCGCGCGGCATAAGCGGCGAGCCCGTCGAGATCGCGGAAATCGGGATAGACCGTCTCGATCGCCGGGACGCCCGCGGCATGCGCGCCGAACACAGTGAGCGACCGCGCGAGCTGATACGGCCAGGTGTAACTCCCGTCCGGCTCGCGACTCGTCGCCGCGCCGATCGCCGCCGGCAGATCCTCGGCGCCCCAGGTCAACCCGGCGAGCTTCGCGCTGACGCCGCCATAGCTGCCAAGCGCGAAGATCGCCGCCGGGGTTTCCGTCGCGATCGGCAGGACCATCGTATCGCCGGTCAGCATCGCGTCGAGCGCGGCCAGCGAAGGGCCCCCTTCCGCCTTCGGCAGCACGATGCCATCAGGCCGCGCCGGAAGGACCGCGGCGAGGTCGTCGTCGATCATCCCGCTGTCGAGCGGGTTGACCCGCACGAACAGCACGCCGCGCCGCTCCGCCGCCAGAAACGCCGCCACCGCCGCGCGAGCGGCCGGCTTGGCGGCAAGCGCGACGGCATCCTCCAGGTCGAGGATCAACGCGTCGGCACCGACCGTCAGCGCTTTTTCCATCCGGTCGGGCCGGTCGCCGGGGACGAATAACAGCGAGCGTAACCGGGTCATTCATCTCTCCGCAAGGTACGAAGGGCCAACGCGCCCCAGCCCATGGGTACCATAGCCGAATCGTTTCCGGGAGACGACGATCGGCCTTGATACTTTATCTCATAACATCTAGGGCGCCGCACAACGAAGCGCGAAAGGCCAGTCTCCCATATGCCTAAAATTGTTCTGCTTTCCAGCGTTGCCTTGCTCTGTGTCGTGCCGGCCGCAGCATGGGCGAAAGACGATCCGGCGGCTGCGCCGGCGGTGCCAGAAGCGGACGACGGGCAGGCCAAGGCAGCCTCGGCGGGCGGCCCCGATATCGTAATCACCGGCCATCTCGACGCCGCGCGCGCTTCGATCCAGCCGAGCCTCGGCGCGTCGACATATTCGATTTCCAACGAGACGATCCAGGAACTGCCGGGCGGCGACAACCAGCAGCTCAACCAGATCCTGCTCCAGCTGCCCAGCGTCAGCCAGGACGGCGCGGGGCAGCTCCACGTCCGCGACGACCATGCCAATCTGCAATACCGGATCAACGGCACGATCCTGCCCGAGGGGATCGCCGTGTTCGGCCAGACGCTGAGCCCGCGATTGGTCGAACGGTTCGACCTCAAGACCGGGGCGCTTCCCGCGCAATACGGGCTGCGTACCGCGGGCATCGTCGACATCACCACCAAGAGCGGGTTCAAAAATGGCGGCGAGATTTCGCTGTACGGCGGCAGCCACGACACGATCGAGCCGAGCATCGAATATGGTGGCTCGACCGGCAGCACCAATTACTTCGTCACCGGCAGTTACCGCCACAACGACCTCGGGATCGAGGCGGTCGATGCCGGGCGCACCGCGCTTCACGACAAGACCGACCAGTATCAGGGGTTCGTCTATCTCGACCACACGTTGAACGAGAGCAACCGGCTGTCGTTCATCGGCGGTTACGCCGATCAGAGCTTCCAGATCCCCGACCCGCGCGGGCTTCATCCGGCCAACGGCTACAATGTCGGCGGCGTCACCGATTTTCTGAGCGACAATCTCGACGAGCGTCAGCACGAGCGCACCGCGTTCGGCATTGCCAGCCTGCTCCACGATTCGGGGCCGTTGACGCTGCAACTGTCGGTGTTCGGGCGCTATTCGGGGCTGCGCTATACCCCGGACGTGGTCGGCGAGCTGCTGTTCAACGGCATCGCGCAATCCGCCTTCAAGCAGGATTTCACGCTCGGCGGACAAGCCGAGGCAGTATACCGGCTGAGCAAGGCGCACACGATCCGCGCCGGCGTCGTCGTCTCGCGCGATCGAAGCAACAGCCAGACCGCGAGCCAGGTCTTTCCGGGCACGTACGACCCGGCCGGCGACTTCACCCAGACCGGGCAGCCGATCACCATCGCCGATAACTATGCCGCGACCGAGATGACTTACAGCGCCTATCTGCAGGACGAATGGAAGATCGCCGAGCCGCTGACGATCAATATCGGCGGACGGTTCGACCATTACAAAGGCTTCCGCGCCGAATCGCAGTTCAGCCCGCGCATCAACGCCGTGCTGACCCCGGCCCAGGGACTGACCATCCACGGCGGCTATGCGCGCTACTTCTCGCCCGCACCCTTCTCCAACGTCGCGGCGACCAGCGTGCTTCTGTTCCGGAACACCAGTGCCCGCGCGCCGGGCGACGACGGGACGAACAGTCCGCTCGCCACCGTGCCGTTCGCCGAGCGGCAGGATTATTTCGACATCGGTATCGAGCAGAAATTCGGCCCGGTGACGATCGGCGTCGATGCCTATCACCGCCGCTCGAAGAACCTGCTCGACGAGGGACAGTTCGGCGCGCCGATCATCTCCACCCCGTTCAACTATGCGCGTGGGCGGATCGACGGGATCGAGGGTAATGTCTCGTACCAGCACGGCCCGTTATTGGTGTATGCCAACCTGGCCTATGCCAAGGCGCAGGGCGAGAATATCGCCTCGGGACAGTTCAATTTCGACCCCGCCGATCTGGCGTACATCGCCAACCATTATATCTATCTCGACCATGACCAGACCTGGACCGGGTCGGGTGGCTTCTCGTATCGGTTCGGTCAGGGCACAAAGCTCGGCGCGACGATGCTCTACGGCTCGGGATTGCGGCGAGACGGCGCGGTGCCCAACGGCGGCAAGCTGCCGCCCTATGCCACCGTCAACCTGACCGCGAGCCACAAATTCACCGGCCCCGGAATCGAAATCCGCGCCGACGTGACGAACCTGTTCGATCATGTCTACGAAATCCGCGACGGTTCCGGCATCGGCGTCGGCGCGCCGCAATATGGCGCGCGGCGGGGGTTCTTCTTCGGGGTCAGCAAGTCGTTCTGATCGCCTAGCCGGCGCTCGGCCAGCGTTCGCTCCCATGCCAGCGCGTCGGTCACGATCGTATCGAGATCGGCGCGCCGCGGGGTCCAGTCGAGCGCGGCGAGGATCGCGCGGTTGTCGGCGATCAACGCGGCCGGGTCACCGGGACGCCGGCCCTCGATACTGCGGTCGATCGTCATGTTGGTCACGCGGTCGACCGCGTCGAGCACCTCGAGCACCGAGAAACCGCGTCCGTAGCCGGCGTTGAGCGTGTGGCTCCTGGCGGGATCGGCGACCAGCAGGTCGAGCGCCGCGACATGCGCCGCCGCCAGATCGCTGACATGGATGTAATCGCGCACCCCGGTGCCGTCCGGCGTGTCGAAATCGGTGCCGAACACCGCGACCGACGCGCGCTTGCCCGTCGCCGCCTCGACCGCGACCTTGATCAGATGCGTTGCCCCGGCGGTCGATTGGCCCGAGCGGCCTTGCGGGTCCGCGCCGGCGACGTTGAAGTAACGCAGCGCAGCATAGTTGATCGGGTGCGCCGCCGCCGTGTCGCGCAACATCGCCTCGGTCATCAGCTTCGACATGCCGTAGGGGTTTATGGGCACGGTCGGGTCGCCCTCCGCCACGGGCACCTTGTCCGGCGTACCGTAGGTCGCGGCGGTCGAGGAGAAGATGAAGTGCGGCACGCCGCACACCACCGCGCTTTCGATCAGCGCGCGGCTCGCGACGGTGTTGTTGCGGTAATATTTGAGCGGGTCGGACACCGATTCGGGCACCACCACCGATCCGGCGAAATGCATGATCGCCTTGACGCCGTGCTCGCGGATCGCCGCGCGGACCTTGGCGTCGTCCTCGATATTCGTCTCGATCAGCGTCGCGCGTGGATCCACCGCCCAGGCAAAGCCGGTGACGAGATTGTCGATCACCGCGACCCGGTATCCGGCGTCGAGCAGTGCCAACACAGCATGGCTGCCGATATAGCCCGCGCCGCCCGTCACCAATACCGCGCCGTCCAGCATCGTTCGTGCCCTTTCGCTTCCCGCGCACCGTCCCTATTTCGGTGGCTCTAGACCCTATATCCCAAGACCTAAACAGGGAGCGCATGATGGCAAGCGAAGTCGCCACGCTGGCGGGCGGATGTTTCTGGTGCACCGAGGCGGTGTTCAACGACGTGATCGGCGTGGAGAAGGTCGAGAGCGGCTATATCGGCGGCGCGGTCGAGCACCCGACCTACAAGCAGGTATGCGGCGGCGACACCGGGCATGCCGAAGCGGTCAAGGTGACGTTCGACAATGACGTGATCGCTTATGGCGATCTGCTCGACATGTTCTTCGCCACGCACGATGCGACCCAACT
>JBDSKT010000027.1:0-9057 GCA_039916765.1 Sphingomonas sp. | reverse complement strand
CTTGTCGCTGACCTTGCGGTCGAGCACGATTTCGCTGTTGCCGGTGCCCTTAAACTCTTCGAAAATCACCTCGTCCATCTTGGATCCGGTATCGATCAGCGCGGTGGCGATGATCGAGAGCGAGCCGCCCTCCTCGATATTGCGCGCGGCGCCGAAGAAGCGCTTGGGTCGCTGCAGCGCATTGGCGTCGACGCCGCCGGTCAGCACCTTGCCCGACGAGGGCACGACGGTGTTGTAGGCGCGGCCGAGGCGCGTGATCGAATCGAGCAGGATCACCACGTCCTTCTTGTGCTCGACCAGACGCTTGGCCTTTTCGATCACCATCTCGGCGACCTGGACGTGGCGCTGGGCGGGCTCATCAAAGGTCGAGGAAATCACCTCGCCCTTCACGCTGCGCTGCATGTCGGTGACTTCCTCGGGCCGCTCGTCGATGAGCAGCACGATCAGGAAGACCTCGGGATGGTTGTCGGTGATCGCCTTGGCGATGTTCTGGAGCATCACCGTCTTCCCGACTCGCGGCGGCGCGACGATCAGCGTGCGCTGGCCCTTGCCCTGCGGGCTGACGATATCGATGACTCGCGCCGACTTGTCCTTGACCGTCGGATCGATCGCGTCGAGCGTCAGCTTGCTCTCGGGATAGAGCGGGGTGAGGTTGTCGAAATTGACCCGGTGTCGCACCGCATCGGGATCGTCGAAATTGACCGAGACGAGCTTGGTCAGCGCGAAATAACGCTCGCCGTCCTTCGGCCCGCGGATCTCACCCTCGACCGTGTCGCCGGTACGCAGCCCGAACTTGCGCACCTGATTGGGCGACACATAGATATCGTCCGGCCCGGCGAGATAATTGGCCTCGGGGCTGCGCAGGAAGCCGAACCCGTCCTGCAGCACTTCGATCGTGCCGAGCCCCATGATCTGCTCGCCTTCTTCGGCCTGGACCTTGAGGATCGCGAACATGAGGTCCTGCTTGCGCAGCGTCGATGCGCTCTCGATGCCGAGTTCCTCGGCCATCGCCACCAGCTCGGCCGGCTTCTTGTTCTTGAGGTCTTTGAGATGCATTTGGGGCGTTCCGGGCAAAACTGTCGGGATTTGTGTTACATCGGTCGGCTGGGGAAGTGCGGGCGATGCGGCAAGGAAGGCGTCACGACCGGGCCTGAATGGCCGCTGATCCCGACAAGCCCGCGAGGTAAATCGCGGGCCTGGGCAAGTCAAGCGCTCAGAAGGGTCGGACGATCACCAGAATGACGATCAGCGTGACGAGGATCGCGGGAATTTCGTTCAGCATGCGAAGCTGCTTGCCGCTCAGCGACCGTTTGCCCGTGGCCAGCCGCTTCGAATAGCCAACCGCCCAGCCATGATAGCCGCTGAGGATCGCGACCAAGGCCAGCTTGGCGTAGAGCCAGCCCAGCCCGTCGACCCCGGAAAACAGGCCAGAATTCGCCGCCAGCGCCAGCCCCAGGATCCATACCATCGCGATCGCAGGGGTGAGGATGATCCGGCGGATCTTGGCTTCACGATCGATCCATGCCTCGGCTTCGGGCGAGCCGGGCACCGCTTCCTGATGATAGACGAGGTAACGCGGCAGCATGAACAACCCGGCCATCCAGAAGATCACGAAGATGACGTGGGCAGCCTTGACCCAGGAATAGGCGTTACCGAGGAAATTCACGGGCGGCTCCTGACGCGGGCGAGCAACTGATCGACATGACCGATCGGCGTATCCTGCAGGATGCCGTGGCCGAGGTTGAAGATATGGGGACGGTCGGCGAACGCCGCGAGCACGCGGTCGATCGCGGTGTCGAGCGTCACACCGCCGGTGATCAGCGCGAGCGGATCGAGATTGCCTTGCACCGGGATGCCCGCCGGCAGGCTTTTCGCGGCCCATTCGGGATCGACCGTCTCGTCCACGCCGATCGCGTCGGCGCCGGTCTCGCGCGCATAGGCGGCAAGCTTCTCGCCGGCGCCCTTGGGAAAACCGATCACCGGCACGCCGGGATGGCGCTGGTGGATCGCCGCGACGATCGCGGCGTTGGGCGCGATCACCCAGCGTTCGAACTGCGCCGGGCTGAGGCTGCCCGACCAGCTGTCGAACAATTGCACCGCCTCGACCCCGGCCTCGATCTGCTTCGAAAGATAGTCGATCGTGCACCGGGCGATCGCATCGATGATCGCGGCGAAGGCCTGCGGGTCGGCATAAGCGAAGCGCCTGGTCTCGCTCTGGTCGCGGCTGCCGTGCCCGGCGACCATGTAGGTCGCGACGGTCCATGGACTACCGGCGAACCCGAGGAAGGTCGTCTCGGGGGGAAGGGAAGCCGCGACCTTGCGCACCGTCGCATAGACCGGATCGAGCCGCTCCAGCGCGGGCTGGAGGCTCGCCAGCGCATGATCGACCAATGGCGGGTGCAGCGCAGGCCCCTCGCCCGCGCCGAAGCTCAGCGCCTGGCCAAGCGCATTTGGCACCATCAAGATGTCGGAGAACAGGATAGCGCCGTCGAAACCGAAGCGACGGATCGGTTGCAGGGTCACCTCGGTTGCTGCGTCGCTGTCGTTGACGAGCTGCAGAAAGCCGCCCTTCTTTGCCCTAAGCGCGCGATATTCGGGAAGATACCGCCCCGCCTGTCGCATCAGCCAGACCGGGGGAACAGGTCGCCGCTCGCCCTTGAGGGTCGCGAGCAACGGCTTCGCTTCGGCCATCCGGATCGCTCTCTTTCTACTATAGAATAGAAGAATATAATGGTTGGTGGAGGTGTTGGCGCGTGGGTAACGTGGTTTATGCGGTCGCCCCGAAAATGCCAACAGCCGCGCGGAGATCGCGCCCCTTGTGATGCCCGTGATCCACAGCCTGTGGACGGAACCATCGTCTGTGCGCCGGCATGTGGATAACGCGCCGGTTTTCCCCCGAGCCGGTCGCGCTTGGCGACCCGACGGGGTTGCGTTAGCGGATATCCCCATGTTGTCCACACGTCTGTTCCGCTGATGCGGCTGCACCTCCATCTCCTGTCGGACTCGACCGGCGAGACGCTGGAGAACATCGCCAAGGCGGCGTTGGCGCAATATGACGATGTCGAGACGGTGCGGCACTTCTGGCCGATGGTGCGCACCGACGCGCACCTTGAACGCATCCTGGCGGAGATCGCGCAGAACCCCGGTTTGGTGTTGTTCACGCTGGTCAACCTGGCGACCCGCGCGACGCTCGAGCAGCGCTGTCGCGTGCTGGGATTGCCCGCCGTCGCGCCGCTCGATGGGGTGACCGACGCGCTGTCGGGTCTGCTTGGTCAGCAGGCCAAGGCGCGTCCGGGCCGCCAACATGTGCTCGACGCGGCTTATTTCGCGCGGGTCGATGCCATCCAGTTCACCATCGCGCATGACGACGGGATCGCCGCGGAGGATTGGGAAGAGGCCGATATCGTGCTCGCCGGCGTATCGCGCTCGTCGAAGACGCCCACCTCGATCTATCTCGCCAACCGCGGATACAAGACCGCCAACATCCCGATCGTCGTGGAGAGCCCGCCGCCCGTGTCGCTGTTCAGCTTGCGAAACCCGATGATCATCGGGCTGACGACCAGCGCCGATCGCCTGATCCAGGTACGTCGCAACCGCTTGCTGTCGCTCAACCAGGCGCCCGAGACCCCCTATGTCGATCAGGACGCGGTCACGCGCGAAGTGGCGTGGGCGCGGCGGATGTTCGCCGACAACGACTGGCCAGTGATCGACGTGACGCGCCGCTCGATCGAAGAGACGGCGGCCGCGATCATCGCGCTTGTCGAAGAGCGCAAAGCGGCAGCGGCGTGAGGTTCCTGCTCGCCTCGCACAGCGCCTCGCGTCGCGCGATGCTCGACGCCGCTGGCGTTCCCTATGCGGCGGTATCGTCGGGGGTCGATGAAGACGCGGCGAAAGCGAGCTTGGCCGCCAATGGAGTCGCGCCGCGCGACTTTGCCGATGCGCTTGCCGAGCTGAAGGCATTGCGCGCGTCGCACCGCGATCCGGAGGCGCTGGTGCTCGGCTGCGACTCGGTCGTCGCACTGGAGGACGGATCGATGCTCGACAAGCCGGTCGACCGCGCCGATGCCGTCGCGCATCTTCGGCGTCTGTCGGGCAAGCGGCACGATCTGGTCAGCGCGGCGGTGATGGCGGTGGACGGGCGCCCGGTGTGGCGCGTGGTCGATCGGGCGCGGATGTACGTCCGCACGCTGTCCTACAGCTTCATCGATGCGTATGTTGATGCCGAGTGGCCCGCGATTGCCGGCTGCGTCGGTTGTTACCGGATCGAGGGGATGGGGGCGCAGTTGTTCAGCCGGATCGAGGGAAGCCAATTCACCGTGCTCGGGTTGCCGCTGCTGCCGGTGCTGGATTATCTGCGCGTGCGCGGGGTGATGGCGTCATGACGAAAAAACCTGCGCAGCGTGTGAAGAGTGTGAAGATTCGCCGGCCCGGCAGGCGATGACGCGGCCTTATGCCGAGGTGATCGGAGACCCGATCGCGCACTCCAAGTCGCCGCTGATCCATCGCTTCTGGCTGGAGGCGCTGGGCATCGACGCCGAATACCGCGCGACGCGCGTCACTGCGGACGGGCTGGGCGATTATTTCGCCGTGCGTCGCGCCGATCCGCATTGGCGCGGATGCAACATCACCATCCCGCACAAACAGGCGGCGCTCAACCTGATCGAGGATCGCGGCGGGGTGCGCGAGACGATCGGCGCGATCAACCTCGCGCTGGTTGCCGAGGACGGCGCGCTGATCGGCACCAACACCGATGCCGGCGGGTTCTACATGCCGATCGCCGACGTGGATCTGGCGGGCAAGTCGGTCGTCGTTATCGGCGCGGGTGGCGCGGCACGCGCGGTCTTGTTCGCGCTGTCGCGGATCGGGATCGGCCCGGTGACGATCCTCAACCGCAACGTGCTCAAGGCGGCGGCGTTGCTGTCAGTATTCGGTCTCAAAGGCAAAGCGCTTCCGCTCGATGCGCCGCTGCCCTCTGCCGCGCTGCTGGTCAATGCCAGCGCGCTTGGCATGGTTGGACAGCCGCCACTCGATCTAGACCTCTCGCCGCTGCCGGATGACGCGCTGGTTTACGACGTGGTGTACGCGCCGCTCGAGACCCACTTGCTCGCCGCCGCGCGCGCGCGTTCGCTCGAGACGGTCGATGGACTCGACATGCTCGTCGGTCAGGCGGCGCTCGCGTTCGAATTGTTGTTCGGCGCCGCACCGCCGCGCGACCGCGACGACGAACTGCGCGCGATGTTGTCGGCATGATGCGGGCATGACCGGGCGACCCCTGACACTCGGCCTGACCGGTTCGATCGGGATGGGCAAATCGACCGTCGCGGCGATGTTCGCCGACGCTGGCGTCCCGGTGTTCGACGCCGACGCCGCAGTGCATGCCCTGCAAAGCGCCGGCGGGCGGTTGGTCGCGGCGATCGAGAGGCTTCATCCCGGCACGACTGGACCACGAGGCGTCGATCGGGCAAAGCTTGGTGCGGCGGTCTTCGGCGATGCGGGACGGCTCGCCGCGCTCGAGGCACTGATCCATCCCGCCGTTGGTGAGGAGCAAGCGTCATTTCTCGCTCGGCACCGGAGCGCCCCTCTGGTCGTGTTCGACGTGCCGCTCTTGTTCGAGACGGGCGGGGAGCGCCGCGTCGATAAGGTCGCGGTGGTGTCCGCCCCCCGCGCCGTTCAGCGCGCGCGCGCTCTTGCACGTCAAGGCATGACCGCGGCGAAGTTCGACGCGATCGTCGCGCGGCAGCTGCCCGATGCCGAAAAGCGCGCACGCGCCGATATCGTCATCGCGACCGACGGTTCGCTGGACGAGACGCGCGCCGCGGTGAACGACCTGATCGCTTGCCTATCGCGCCCGGACACCCGATAATCGGTGTAATGCGCGAGATCGTCTTCGATACCGAAACCACCGGCTTCAGCTTCGACAGCGGGGACCGGATGGTCGAGATTGGCTGCGTGGAATTGATCAATCGGGTCGAGACCGGGCGGACGTTTCACGCCTATTTTCATCCCGAAAGGCCAATGCCCTCGGAAGCCCAGCGCGTGCATGGGCTAAGCGACGTGTTTCTTTCCGACAAACCGTTGTTTGCGCACCAGGTCGAGCTGTTGCTCGAGTTTCTGGGGGATTGCCCGCTCGTCGCGCACAATGCCTCGTTCGATTTCGGATTTCTCAACGGCGAACTGGCGCGCTGCGGCCGCGCCGCGATCGACATGGCGCGCATGGTCGATACGATCGTGATGGCGCGCGCGCGGCATCCCGGCGCCAAGCACAGCCTCGATGCTTTGTGCTCGCGCTACGGCATCGATCGAAGCCACCGCGTCGTGCACGGCGCGTTGCTCGATGCGCAGTTGTTGTCGCAAATTTATGTCGAGCTGACCGGCGGACGGCAGATCGGGCTTAGCCTGGTCAGCGAAACGATCGAGGTGGAAGAAGTGCTTGTCACCGCATCCGCCCCGGTGGTCGTGCGCCCGCCGCGTCCTTTTGTCGTGTCCGCCGCGGAACTCGAACGCCATGCAACGTTTCTGCTGGGGGTCACCAAGCCGTTATGGGGGGCCGAGGCGTCCGGCTGACGCCTGATCGGGACCAGGGTCAAAAGACCCGGCTCCGCCTACATGTGAATGGAGATGCTCAATGGATATTCGTGTTTCGGGCCATCAGGTCGCCACCGGTGACGCGCTCAAAACCCATGTCGACGAGCGGCTCCAAGGGATCGCCGCAAAGTATTTTTCGCGCGCCCTCTCTGCGACGGTGACCTTCGGCAAGGGGCCGCACGATGTCGGCTTTACCTGCGACATCGTGGCGCATGTCATGCATGGGCTGGTGCTGAAGGCGACCAACAACGGCCATGAGGCCCATGCCACGTTCGACGGCGCGGCGGAAAAGATCGAAAAGCAGCTGCGCCGGTACATGCGGCGGCTGAAGGATCGCAACTCCGGCAGCGTCGCGAATGGAAGCGACCTCGATGACAATGCCGGATATACCGTCTTTCTCGAAAGCGATGCCGAAGAGGCCGATGATTTTCCCGCGATCGTCGCCGAAACGCGCGTCGATGTTCCCGACGCGAGCGTGTCCGATGCGGTAATGATGCTGGACCTGCGCAATACGACCGCGCTGATGTTCCGAAATACCGGGTCGGGCGCGTACAATATGGTCTATCGCCGCGGCGACGGGACGATCGGCTGGGTCGAGCCGCAACGCGTGTCGTGAAACTCCAGCGTCCGCGCCGCATCTTTCTCGGGCGCGCATTTGCAGCTATGCGCGCCCGTCGTTTGCGCGACGAAGGATATCGATGATCGATCTGAGCGACCTGTTGGTGCCCGAAGCCGTGGTCGAGCGATTGGCCGCCACCAGCAAAAAGGGCCTGTTCCAGCAACTCGGCGCCGTCGCCGGGGCCGCGAACGGGATCGACGCGTCGGTAATCGCCGACTGCCTGGCGCGGCGTGAGCGGCTCGGTTCGACCGGCTTCGGCGGGGGCGTGGCCACGCCACACGGAAGGATAGACGGCTTGACGCAGGTCGTTGGCGTCTTCGCGCGACTTGCTCAGCCGATCGATTTTCAGGCGGTCGATGATGCGCCGGTTGATATCGTCTTCGCCTTGCTGTCACCGTGCGACGCCGGGGCCGAGCATCTCAAGGCGCTGGCCCGCGTCTCGCGCAAGCTGCGCGACCGGGCGTTGCTCGCCAAGTTGCGTGGCGCTGGGTCGCGCGACGCACTCTATGCGTTGCTCACCGCCGACGAGGCTCGTGACGCCGCCTGAGGCCGCAGCCGGCGAGAACGCGCATTTTCGTGCGCTCGAATCGCTTTATGCGGCGGCGCCGATCAATCGGCTATTCGATTCGACCCTCGAAATCCCCGCGGCCGGCGTGGCGCGGATCGCTTTCACGATCGACGAGCGATATTATCATGCGGGAGGGGCGGCGCATGGCACAAGCTATTTCAAGATGCTCGACGACGCCGCTTTTTACGCCGCGAACAGCCTCGTCACCGATCGCTTTCTGCTCACTACGGCCTTCAACCTGTTTTTCACCAAGCCGCTCAGGGCCGGTCCGGTGATTGCCGAAGGCCGCTGGATCAGCGGGCAGCGCCGAGTGTTCGTCGCCGAAGCGCGATTGATCGACTCGACCGGCGAAGAGGCGGCACGGGGAACCGGCACGTTCATGCGCTCGCGTATCGCGCTGGCCGGATTGCCCGGATATCGAACCGGCAGATGACCGTGCGATTGCCCAGTCATCTCCTCGTCGCGGCGCTCCTGCGGCGTGTCAACGACGCGGGGGGAATCGGTATGGTGCGCGCGCGCGGCGACGATCAGGCAGGTGCTATCCTCGTTCTGACGCTGGAGCGGGGCGCCGATCCAGGCGTGTTCGAGCGCGGCATCGGACCTCAAGGCAAGACCGTTTTGATGCCTTGCGGACCAGCGGGACATTCGGACCCGGGCGAGATCGACGCCTATTGGCGCAACCGCCGGGCACGCGATCCTGATTTGTGGGTCGTCGAACTGGACATCGCATCGGCGGAACGATTCGCCGCAGAAACGATCCTCAACGGTTGACTTTGTTGCGCCGCACAAAGAAGCCATGGAAATTCTAAAGCGCGTTGTGCCGCGCCGGGTGCGATCCGGTCAGGTTACGCAGTCGGGGGGATGTCCACACGATTTCCATTTTGGTGATCGCTGTCGTGCACCAACCGCATATCTGTTGATTGAATGTCCATTTCTCAACGCGTCGCCATTCTTGCGACGATGACTATCGGTATCGCGAGCTTCCTCAGCGCAAGCACACCCGGCTTTGCCGCCCAGCTTGACCAAACCATCAACGCACGTGCGAACGTGACGGTTCCCCGGACTGGCCCGGCGCCAGCGGTCCTCACCATGGTGCAGCCTCTGCCAGGTGACTTACAATCCGTCAGTCCGGCAGCGACCGACAGCGCGGCGCAACCTTCACCCGACAGCTATGACACTTTGGACGCCGCAGTTGCCGCGCAGCGCGACGCCTCCGCGACAAGTGACGAACTGACCTGTCTGGCCGGTGCAATCTATTTCGAGTCGAAAGGCGAGCCGTTGAACG
>JBDSKT010000026.1:0-24304 GCA_039916765.1 Sphingomonas sp. | reverse complement strand
CCGTTGACCTCGATCGCGGTCAATTTCGACGCGGCATATTCGAGCTCGCGCTTGTGCGGCCATTTCTCGGGAAAAAAGGTGCCGCGCCACGGTTCGAAGGTCCATCCGCCGATGCCGATTCGGATCGCGCTCGGTGTATTCACGACTGGATCCTCGGGTGCGCGATTGCAGACGTTGCGGATGGCCGGAACGATCGCTCCACGTTCGCGGCCTGGCGCAAGCAGGTGACTGACGGCAGGAGTGTGGCAAACAGCATGCCGCCATCTGCCACAAGATGTGCGCCGCAGGACAGTGCTAATGCGATCGGAGCCGACGTAGCCGATCCTCCGGTGCGGGGTGCGCAGCAACCGCGCCAACGGGGATCAACCGCGACGCGCGCCCCGAACGGGCTCGCGGTCAGCTTAGCGCCGGTCGGCGAGCATAGACGCCGTATCCGGCGATGATGGCGTAGCACAGGACCGGCAGCAGCAAGGCGAAGCGCAGGCTGCTGGCGTCGGCGATCATGCCTGTCGCCAACGGGATCACCGCGCCGCCGAAGATCGCCACGTTGATGATGCCGGAACCGTCGGCCGCCCGCGTCCCCAACCCTTCGCTGGCGAGGCCGAAGATCGTCGGGAACATGATCGCGTTCATCAACCCCACCGCGAGCAGCGTATTGGCGGATAGAGCGCCGCTGGTGGCGATCGAGACCAGCACCAGCGTGATCGCGCCGATCGCGACGCCGGTCAGCACCTTGCCGGGGCTGATCACCCGCAGCACCGCCGACCCGATGAAGCGCCCGATCATCGCGCCACCCCAATAGAACAGGAGTTGCTTGCCCGCCGATTGAGCCGTCAGACACAAGGTATGGTCTGATTTCAGATAATTGACGAGCGTGGAGCCGATCGAAACCTCGGCACCGACATACAGGAAGATACACAATGCACCGACGGCGAAGCGCGGCTGCCGGAGCAACGACAGACTGGATGCCAGGCTGCTAACCTGGTGCCGTTCGCCCTTGAGCCGGTCGCGGAAGAACCACACCGCCGCAGCGATGACCGCCAATGCGATCGCCAGCCCCAGATAGGCGTGCGCGACCGTTTGTGATTCGGCGATGCGATACGCCATCGTCGGGGCGACCGCAGCCGGCGCCTGGCCGCCGTTGCACGCCGGATCGACGATGCGGGTCACGTCCCAGAACGACTGGACGGTCGCGCCGGTTTTTGCCGCGAGCGGCGCGAGTATCAGGATGGCGCCGACAAAGGGAAAGACCGTCGTCCCGACCGAATTGAACGCCTGCGCGAAGGTGAGGCGACTGTGCGCGGTGCGGGGCGGCCCCAGCAGGCTGATCAGCGGGTTGGCCACGATCTGCACGAGCACGACGCCGGTCGCGAGCACGAACAGTGCGAGAAGGAAAAGCGCGTAGACGCCGCTTCCCGCCGCCGGAATGAACAGCAGGCAACCAACCATCATCGTCACCAGACCGGCCGCCGCGCCGCGCATATAGCCGATGCGCTTGACGAGCATGGCCCCGGGAATGCCGATCACCGCATAGGCGGCGAAGAAGCAGAACTGGACCAGCATCGCCTCGGTGTAATCGAGCGTGAAGAGATCCTTCAGCTTGGGAATGATCACGTCATTCAGGCTGGTGATCCCGCCGAAGATGAAGAACAGCGCAAACACGAACAACCGCAGATCGGGCGCGTCGATGCCGTCGGTCGTACCGCCAGTGCCCGAAGGGGCGATTGAACTCGACGTCGCTTCGGTAAAGGCCATCGGTCGGATCCAGTCACCGGAAATAAGGTATCGATCCCCGGACGTCGGCTACCGTGGGGGCCAGCATAGCCCCTGTTTCCAATCATAACCCCTCGGCTGTCAACGACGCCCTTGCGTCGGTCAGAACCGCGACGGAAGAATTCCGCCATTGTCGAACGAGCGCCGGCATTCCACCCAGTCCCGACAACGCGCGCTGCGGCCGACGTTTCGAATGCCGGAGCCCGGGCAGCGTCCTTTGACGCTATGATTGAGCCACCGCCAGATTTCCAAACGCGTGAAGAAGCGCGCTCGCGCAGAGTCTGCACTACCGCACAATTGCCACAATCGCCCCACCAGCGCTTACCGAGCCGCAATGTTGCTGAGGACGGCCCGGCGCTAGCCGGATTCTGAAAAGACTGGAGCGGGCGAAGGGATTCGAACCCTCGACCCCAACCTTGGCAAGGATTGAGAAGGGGGTCCGTTGGGGTCCACGGAAATATTTTATGCCATGAAAACAACGAGATAATTTTTCGCGGACGATCCTGGATGTCAGCGGATCCTGTTTCGGTGGTAGCCCGGTGGTAGCCCGGATTCGCAAAAGCTGCTAAGATCCTCGGCATGAAATCGGTCAAATTATCGAAGCATTTGGCGGACAGCGCAGAGGCCCGATCGAAGCGCTACATCGTCTGGGACGCTGAACTTCCAGGGTTCGGGCTGCGGGTAATGCCCAGCGGCGCACGATCATGGGTCGTCAAATATCGCATCGAAGGCGGCGGCCGAAATGCACCGATCCGTTGGCTTACACTCGGGTCATATCCGACGTTGCCGGCGCAGCAGGCACGCGATGCCGCGTCAAAAGCCTTGGCGTGCGCCCTTCTCGGTCAGGATCCGGCGGGCGACCTAGCGACCAAGCGCAAGGAATTGCGAATGACGGATTTGATCGATCTTTATGAAAAAGAGGGTCTGGTCGTGCAGCGCGGGATTAGGATCGGCACGCCGATGAAACCCCTGACCGCTCGATACACCATCAACCGTTTGCGGCATCACGTTATCCCCATTTTGGGAACGAAGCGGGTCACCGAGGTGATTGAGGGAGACATCGAAGCCCTCTCTCGCGCGGTAGCCAAAGGGAGGACAGCAAAGGATGAGAAGGTTGGGGTGAGAAATCGCGTGATCGTGCGCGGCGGCGATGGAGCGGCCCGGAAGGTCGTGCGCGACCTATCGGCGGTCTTTTCCTTTGCAATGCGGCGTCGCTTGGTGACCGCGAACCCTGTTGCGACAGCAAGCGTACGGAAGACCGACAATCGGAGAAATCGCTTCCTGTCGCTGCCCGAGGTCCAGCGCCTCGGGGCTGCTCTCAACCAGTTGGAAGCGGAAGGAGCCAATCCCAAAGCCACGAACATCGCTAGGCTGTGGGCGCTGTCGGGATGTCGCCGGAACGAGATCGCCGGGCTTAAATGGTCGGAGGTCGATCTTGAACGCGGTCTGTTGATCTTCGCCGATACCAAAACGGGTCGTAGCGTACGTCCGCTCGGTGCCGCTGCCGTTGCCCTTTTGGAAAACCTTCGGGCATCAGCTGACATAAAGGCCGAGTACGTGTTTCCGGCCGAACGTGGAGATCGGTTTTATCAGGGTACGTCGGAGGTCTGGCCGCGAGCCGTCAGGCTCGCCGACCTGCCAGGTGTAACGCCTCATGTTTTACGGCACACGCTGGGCAGCACAGCAGCTTCCGCAGGCGAAGCCCTGCTCATGGTTGGATCACTACTCGGCCACAGCAATGCCCGTTCAACTCAAATCTATGCCCATATCGCCTATGATCCGGCCAGACTGGCAGCGGATCGAGTAACGGCGCCAATCGCGGCGGCGCTGATCGGCGGGGGGAATTCTGCGGAATAAGCGCTGGTGCGTTGCTATCAGTCGATAGGTGTCGCCAATTCCCAGATGTCAGATGCTGGCTTGGTCCATGTTCGGGTCTTTGTTTTCATTCTGCGCGACCTCTCTACAGGTTCGCTGCGCCTGGTCTTCCACATCTCTGAAATATTGGTGCGCAAAGCGGTCGCTAAGGGTAGCAGTGATGTGGGGGATGCGCATATGGCGTTGAGAGTGCATCCCGAAGGCGTGAAGCAGATATTGGTCGAAACCTTCGCTCATGGCCCCCTCCTGGCCCTGTTGGTTCAGCCAGACGCTGCCGGCGGCCGACGTCGAGAAGCTCAGAAGTCGTTTTCCGCCCAACAGGCTCGTGGGAGACTGTTTCTGGATGTCGTCAGGCGCTACACCGGAACCCAGCACTCGCTCGACATAGCCCTTCAGCATGGCTGGTGGCGAGCCGAACCAGATCGGATAGACGAGAACGAATACGTCGCTTCCTCGTATGAATTCGAGCTCGCTTCGGACATCAGCTGACACCGTGAAATTATGCGCCGTAGGGCGTTCCTTGCCCTTCAGAACCGGGTCAAAACCGAGCGCATACAGGTCCCGCACCACCACCTGCTGCCCACATGCCCGGGCCGTGGAGGCGTAAGCAGCGGCCACCGAGTGATTGAAACTCTCAGGGTCGGGATGGCACAGAATGACCGCGTGTCGACCGCTGCTCGGGGAAACTGGTGTACTCATGCCATCCACTCGCCACGAAGGGTTCGATCGCTGTGGCCGCAGGGAACCGACAAGGACCCCGAGATCGCCATCGGCTGTGTTCGACATACTCATTGTCGATCTTGCGCAGCACCGTCGGATTCTACCTATTTGTCAGCATCAAATTCACATCAGGCTAGCGACTGCCGGAAGCGCGCGTTTGCCAATGCAAGGAACGCCAGGATTACGACTGGCAGCCACAGCGCATTCATTCCGATCCTGGGAAAGCAGATCGCACCGGCCAGGGCACCGGCAGCGAGGCTGGCCCATTGCGATAAATAGGCGATCCAATCCCAGCGGTCGCCGCCAGTCAGTGCTCTGGCAAGATGCTGTCCGGCCTTGACGAGAGTCCCGGTCATATAAGTGAGACCGACCTGTATATCCCCGTCATGCTCAAACAGCGCATTTTCCACGCCCATTGCCAACGCCATGGCGGCAAAGCTCGGGGCGTCGAAGCCGACCGCATGAAAGACGACGGCGCCGCCAAGCAACGCGGCGACGAGCGCAAGGACGACCGATCGTCGATGCCGCCCTGCACAGCCGCCAACCAGCGAGCCCAGCGTGACACCCATGACGAAGGTGAAGATCAGGCCGACCGCGACTTTGCCGTCATGTGCATCGGTCGCAAAGCCAACGCCCATACGCGTCGTATTGCCGCTCATGAACGATACGAAGAAGCCGCCCAGCGCCAGGAAGCCTACCGCATCGACATAGCCGGCGACGATCGATGCGGTTGCTGCGAGGATCCGTATTCGCGGGCTTAGCCGTCGCATCGTGCTGCAAACCCGATTGGAGGCCGTGCGCTGAGAAAAGAGCCCGTGGCTTTAGACCGTATGAACGATCGAGACCTTCGTCCCGGGATGTGAATCGCTCACCGTCACCTTGGCGCGAAGCTGCTTCGACAGTGCCTCGATGATGCTCGTGCCGAGACCGGCCCGAGCATTGGCTTTGTCCACCGGCATTCCGACCCCGTCGTCGCCGACCGACAATGTCCAGTCCGATCCCTGCGTCGTATAATCGACCTTGATGATCCCCTTGCGATGCCCCGGGTACGCATGTTTGAGCGCGTTGATGATCAATTCGGTGACGATCAACCCGAGACTGACCGACACATCCGCGCTCGTCACGCTTTCGTCGGCGCGCAGTTCCAGCGTGAGCTGGTTATGATCGCGGATCATCGACGCCCCGATACTACGGCAGAGATCACCGAAATACCCGCGTAGCTCGACATCACCGAGCCGCGACACTGCGAGCTGTTTCTGGATTGCGGCGACCGACATCACACGGTGGTGCGCATCGTATAAATGCGTGCGCGTCTCGTCTGACTGAACCCGCTTGGCACTTTGCAGCAGTACGCTGGCGATGATCTGCAGGCTGTTAGCAACGCGGTGCTGAAGTTCCTGGAGAAGAATGCCTTTGTCGTGCAGCATCTCTTCCCGAAGGCGTTCGGCAAGCCGCGCATCGGTGACATCAACGACGGAAACGAGCAAACGAATATTGTCTGGGTCATCGTAGGCGAGCTTGCGCGCGTTCACGACAAGCCTCCGGGGTTCCAGGCCAGCGCGGCAAAGGTCCATCTCATAGGCATCAACGTGCGCCGATCCGGACGCAGTCGCCGCAAGCAAGGCATCGAGTTGCGGCACGGCCCATTCGCCCGCGCCCAGGTCGGAGAGCGCGTGATCGTCGACACTTTCTGGCGCGATGCCGAATGCCGAACAGAAGGATGTGCTAGCCGCAATCACCATCAGTTCACCGTCGAGCAGCAAAAGCGGCGCATTCGACGATGCGATTACTGCGAGGGTAAGACTTTCGGCAGCTGATATGTTCGTGATGTTGCCCATACGCTGTCCCAACAGTGACCGAGGCTCGCGGAGCGAAAGCCATCCCCGGCAACGAATTGTCTGTGATTTCGCCAAGTTTTTGCGCGAGTAGCGCATTGCTGAGGGGTGATCTTAGCACAAATCAACTTTTTGAGCGCATCAAATCGCTGTTACGCCGTTTCGACAATCCCGATCGCCATACACGCCGAAGCGATCATTCTTCGCGGCCGACTGATCAACTGATGACCGCACGCGTCGGGCGCCGCGCGGAAAATGGCAGCGCGGCCCCTCGACCGAAACGCATGACGATGTCGGGCCTTCGACTCCGCGCGCCGACGAGCGCTGAAAGATCGGGTCTGAGCGCAGCGACCTCGACGGGCTGATTGATGAACGCGCATTTGAGACCGAGTGCCGTTGCCTGGAGCGAGAAGCGTTGACATGCCTGCCCGACGCGGACCCAATTTTCCGGATCGGCCTTGGTACCGACGAAAACAGCGACGCCAGAGGATGAACGAAGCTGCTGCGCGTAGCGATCGTTCTCGGAGCTCGCGGTCACGAACGTGTCGAAAAGAAGCGGCCCGGCCCAGGCGGGAAGGGCTGGACTGCCGCTTGCCGCACTGAACAGCCCGTCACCTGTCCGCAGCGCGTCCCGCGGGTTGAACCGTAGCCATTGTTTGAGTTCGTGCAGGAACCGCTGATCGGCCATTTGTGCGCTGTTGCCGGCCAGAACCAGATCACGCACGCGGTCGATGTCGCGTCGCGCTGTCAGCAAGACTGTATCGACGCCTTGGACCGTTGCAGCGGCCTCAAGTGTGCGAAGGTCCGCTGTCGATAGCGGTACGCCGTCGTAATCGGCGCGCGTCGATTGCCGGTGCGGGATGGCCCCCGCAATCGGATCGGCGATGGCATTCCCGGTCATGAAACGGATTTCTACGCGATCCCCGCCTTGCTCCGCGAACGTCGCTTCGGCGACCTTACCGCTTGCTGCGGCTGCCAGGACAAGATTCTCCGTTGCACAGCCCAGGCTCACGAACAGATGATGATCGTCGGGGTCGACGACTGGCGTGCGGCGCGAGAAGTCGGGCAGTATCTCGATCCGATCCGGCCGGACGCGAAAGCGCCACGGCTGCGTATTATGTCCGTTCGGCGCCAGCGTGGCGAATCGGACGAGCTCGGTCAGACCGGGGTGCGTCCCCAGCGCCGCGCGCGTTTCGGCGACCGACGCCTGATATTCGGCCATCGATCCCATTCCGCGAACGCCAACCCACGCCGCGCCTGCGAGCCCCATTGCGGCTGACCCGCCACCGATCAGGATCTGTCGTCGATTCATCTGCTCATTCCATTGCTGCTAGGAGGAGATCGACATCGACCGTGGCGAACGTCGTAAAGCTGTCTGCGACGGAGTATGGCAACAGCAGCGTCCGATCCCTGATCATGGCGCCACAGCTGTAGATGACGTTCGGCACATAGCCGTCGCGTTCCTTCGGATTGGGCCGAAGCAGTGGCGTCGTCATCCGCGCCAGAACCTTTGTCGGGTCGTCCCTGTCGAGCAGACAGGCCCCAAGGCAGTAGTTCCGCACCGCGCCGACACCGTGCGTGACCACGAGCCAGCCCTCGGCAATTTCAATCGGCGACCCGCAATTGCCAATCTGAATGAACTCCCATGGCCACCGGGGCGTGATCGCTCGGGTGCCGCCTTCCCATTTGTAAAGATCGTCCGAGGTCAGCAGCCAGACATTGATGTGATCCTGACGGCTGAGCATCGCATAGCGTCCGGCCAGCTTGCGCGGAAACAGCGCCATACCCTTGTTGCTGGTCGCGTCGCCCCGCAACGCGCTGAGTTCAAAAGTCGCGAAGTCGGTGGTCCGAAGCAGTTCCTGGCGAACGGATGGGCCGGAAAAGGCGGTGTAAGTGCCGATATAGGAAACAATGCCGTCGTCGTTGACGAAGCGAACGAGGCGCAGATCCTCGATCCCCTGCCGCTGACTGGCGGTCACCGGATAAATGACGATATCCGACAGATCGCGGCTGTCGTCACAGTGCAGCCGAGCACCCGGGTCGTCCGGGGCGCCTCCGGGAATGACCTCGACCCGTGGCGAAATCGCTTCCTTAGTCGGGTCATCAAGGAGGATGCCGCCCTCCTTCGTCCATATCCCGGTGCGAAACGTCACCGAAGAGATGTGTCCCTCGCCAACACCTCGCAAGGACAGGATGAAACGGAGCGCGCCAGGTGTCATGCCAGTCTGGTCCGGATGCGGTACGATGCTGGGATTGAACAAGGCTGCTGCCTCGAACGAATATTCTTCGCTGAAATAGGCGCCAGTCAGCAGTGCCTGGGTCGGGGTAAGCGCATCGGGATTGCGGAGCAGACTGTTCATTTCGTGAAAGCGGCGAAGCACGACCCGGTCGATGTCGCGATGTCGATCGGCGAGACCGGCCGAAACGCGAGCCCACTCGCATTCCAGCGTCGCGCTATCGAGCGACGTCACCTCATCGGCGATGCGCTGCACGCGCGTGGCCTCGGGATTGGCGAAAGCGGGGAGATCGTCGGCCGGCATGAAAGGCCGGATGACCACGCGTGACGGATCTGGCCGCAGTACGATGGGCAGATGCGTAACAAGCTCGATATTGGTCATGCTACCTCGACGCGGTAGCCGGCGCGTCAAGTTTTAGCGCCCCGGCCACTCGTCGATACGTGTCGGCGGTCCTAGGCCGAATAGGTGGTTTCCGAGGCTATCCCCACTGACCCAGAGGCGCATGGTCCACGATGATTATGTACCCGAGCGTCTCGTTCGGATCGCCCCTCATCGAAAGGACTGCACATGGACACCCTGGCACTGCCAATGAAATCGTCGCGACCCGTCACCGCCGATCCGGCCTACGTACAATGGGTTCCGTCGGACGACTGGAGCCGCGACCTGACAACCCGGACGGGGTACACCTTTAAGGTGCGTCCAGCAGATGCCGGCGACGAAGCCGGCCTCACCGCATTCTTTACCCACGTAACACCCGATGACCTGAGATTTCGCTTCCTGTCGGCGATCAGCCATGTCGGACAGGATCAGATCGAGCGACTGACCCATGTCGATCATCGCGGCACCGAGAATTTTCTCGCCTTCGACGCCGAACATGGCACCCTCGTCGCGACCGCGATGATGGCCGCCGACCAGGACCTGGACACGGCAGAAGTCGCGATCGCCATTCATGCCGATTACAAGCATCGCGGGATCGGCTGGACATTGCTCGATCATGTATCCCACTTCGCCAAGGCGCGCGGGATCAAGACGCTGCAATCGATCGAGAGCCGCGAAAACCATCAGGCAATCGAGCTGGAGCGGGAGATGGGGTTTTCGGTCGCGGCTCTGCCAGGCGATCCGACGACGGTCATCGTCAGTGTCCAACTCCAAGCAAGTACGCCGAAAAAATAGAGCTAGTGCCCCTCTCCCGCCGCGTCGCGCCGGTCAAAGCTCGGTCAAGCCGTCTGCGTATTTCCCGAGGGTCATCGCAGCACGCGCACGGCGGTAGGCGAACGACAGCCGCACGCGGCGCGTGATCGATTGCAAAGGTTTTCCGACATGGCAGCAACTGCGCCCGATATCCTCGAACGCCCTGTTCACGCGATTGCCGGACCAGACGGCCCGTTGTCGGCCGATCTGCTGCGGCGGATGGACGGCTATTGGCGCGCCGCAAACTATCTGTCGGTGGGGCAGATCTATCTGCGAGAAAACCCGTTGCTCGAGGCTCGGCTGACGATGGATCACATCAAGCCGCGCCTGCTGGGCCATTGGGGAACGACGCCTGGGCTGAACATGCTCTACGTCCATCTCAACCGCCTGATCGTCGAGCACGATCTCGACATGATCAACATCATCGGCCCCGGCCATGGTGGTCCGGGGCTGGTCGCCAATACCTATCTCGAAGGTTCCTATACCGAGCATTACCCGGCGATCGAACGCAGCCGGACGGGCATGCACCGGCTATTCCGCCAATTCTCCTGGCCGGGCGGCATCCCCAGTCATGTCGCACCGGAGACGCCCGGATCGATTCACGAAGGTGGCGAACTGGGGTATTCGCTGGCGCATGCCTACGGTGCGGCGTTCGACAATCCCGATCTGATCGTCGCCTGCGTTATCGGCGACGGTGAAGCCGAAACCGGCGCGCTCGCCACCAGCTGGCATTCGAA
Organism: Sphingomonas sp.; assembly: GCA_039916765.1. Lineage (GTDB taxonomy): Bacteria > Pseudomonadota > Alphaproteobacteria > Sphingomonadales > Sphingomonadaceae > Sphingomonas. Next base: position 13,936 of record JBDSKT010000026.1, on the reverse strand, counting down.
CAAGTTCCTCAACCCCGCGCGCGACGGTGCGGTGCTGCCGATCCTGCACCTCAACGGTTTCAAGATCGCCAATCCGACCGTGCTTGCACGGATCGACCGCGACGAGCTGACCGACTTGCTGCGTGGCTATGGCCATGAGCCATATTTCGTCGAAGGCGACGACCCTGCCGTGGTGCACCAGTTGCTAGCGGCAACGCTCGATACGGTACTGGCCCGGATCCAGGACATCCAGGCAATCGCACGGTCCGCAAACTGCAAGGTCGAGCGCCCACGCTGGCCGATGATCGTGTTCCGGACGCCGAAGGGGTGGACCGGACCCAAGGTCGTCGACGGCCTGCCGGTCGAGGGAACGTGGCGCGCGCATCAGGTGCCGATCGCCAGCTTCGACAAGCCCGAACATCTGCACCAACTCGAGGCGTGGATGCGCAGCTACCGCCCCGCCGAGCTGTTCGACGAAACCGGCAAGTTTCGCGAGGACTATGCCGCGCTTGCGCCGACAGGGCATCGCCGGATGGGATCCAACCCGCGCGCCAATGGCGGCGCGTTGCTCGTGCCGCTGTCCCTGCCCGATTTCCGCAATCACGCGGTTGCCGTCGACGTGGCCGGACAGACCAAAGCCGAGGCGACCCGCATCCTCGGCCTGTATCTGCGCGACGTGATGAAGCTCAATCTGGGTGCTGCGAATTTCCGCCTGTTCGGTCCCGATGAGACCGCCTCCAACCGCCTCGACGCCGTTTACGACGTCTCCGGCAAGGTCTGGATGGCGCGGATCGACGCGGTGGACGAGGATCTCGGGACAGACGGTCGCGTCATGGAAGTGCTCAGCGAGCATCTCTGCCAGGGATGGTTGGAGGCCTATCTGCTGACCGGCCGGCACGGCCTGTTCTCCTGCTACGAGGCGTTCGTCCACATCATCGATTCGATGGTCAATCAGCATGCCAAATGGCTGAAGGTGACCAAATCGATCCCGTGGCGTCGCCCGATCGCGTCGCTCAATTATCTGCTGACCTCGCATGTGTGGCGGCAGGACCATAATGGCCTGTCGCACCAGGATCCTGGCTTCATCGACCATATCGCCAACAAGACATCGGATGTAGCGCGCATCTATCTCCCGCCCGACGCCAATTGCCTGCTGTCGGTGGCGGATCATTGCCTGAAGAGCCGTGGCTATGTGAACCTGATCGTCGCCGGCAAGCAGCCCGAATGGCAATGGCTGGGCATCGACGATGCGGTCCGCCACTGCACGGCGGGTGCCGGGATCTGGGAATGGGCCGGCACCGATGGCGAGCCGGAGGTGGTGATGGCGTGCGCTGGCGACGTCCCGACGCTTGAAGCGCTGGCCGCGGTCTCGTTGCTGCGCGACTATGTGCCCGATCTGCGCGTCCGCGTCGTCAACGTGGTCGATCTTATGGTGCTGCAACCCCAGACCGAGCACCCGCATGGTCTGGACGATCGCGCGTTCGACGCGCTGTTCACTACGGAGATGCCGGTGATCTTCGCATTCCACGGATACCCGACGATGATCCACAAGCTCACCTACCGGCGCACCAATCACCACAACATCCATGTCCGCGGCTATAAGGGCGAGGGCACGACGACCACGCCGTTCGACATGGTCGTGCTGAACGACCTCGACCGTTACCGCCTGGCACTCGACGCGATCGAGCGGGTTCCCCGGCTGCGGGACCGCGTGGCCGATGAGACCGCGCGCTACTGGGCGACGATGGAGCGTCACAAGCTATATATCGCTGAACATGGCGACGATCTTCCCGAGGTCCGCGACTGGCAATGGGCCGGATGATGGAGCGGCGCGGCCCGGACATCATTCTCGCGCTCAATGTCGGGTCCTCGTCGCTGAAGTTCGGGCTTTACGAAGCTGGCGCGACCGAGATTGCGGAACTGTTTGCTGATGCGCTCGAAGACCCGGGCCAGGACGAGCGGCTGTTCGATCGGATCGAGGCAGCACTCGCCGCCGCCCAGACGCCGGTACCGACGGCGATCGCGCACCGCATCGTGCATGGTGGTCCGACGTTGCGGCGACATTGTCTCATCGACCCTATGGTGACCGAAGCGCTCCAAAGCGCAGTCGCGTTCGCACCGCTGCACGGCCCGGCCTCGCTCAAGCTGATCCGCCAGGCGCAAGCGCATTTTTCGGGTCTGCCACAGGTCGCCTGCTTCGATACCGTATTCCACGCGACCTTGCCAGAGATCGCCCATACCTTGCCGTTGCCCGCCGCGCTTGGCGCCGAAGGGGTCCGCCGCTACGGCTTCCACGGCCTTTCCTGCGCCTCGATCGTCCGAGAGCTTGGTAGCGACCTGCCCGATCGCCTGATCATCGCGCATCTCGGCAGCGGTGCCAGCGTGACGGCGGTGAAAGCTGGCACCTCGATCGATACCAGCATGGGCCTGACACCGACCGGTGGGATCATCATGAGCACCCGCAGCGGCGACCTCGATCCAGGAGTATTGCTCTACCTGCTGCGCGAGAAGCAACTCGGTGCTGCCGAGCTTGAAACACTCCTCGATCACGAGTCGGGATTACTGGGCATATCGGGAGTCTCGGAGGACCTCCGGCAGCTTCACGCATCATCCGATCGCGGGGCGCGACTGGCGATCGACATGTTCTGCTATTCGGTGCGCAAGACCATTGCGGCGATGGCCGCGGCGTTGGAAGGTATCGACATGCTGGTCTTCACAGGCGGGATCGGCGAAAACGACGCTGCGGTGCGTGCGGCGATCTGTAACCGTTTGCGCTGGGTCGGCGATTTTGCGGTTCGCGTCATCCCGTCTCGCGAGGACGAACAGATCGCATGGCAAGCTCGCAACATTCTGCAGTGTTTGCGAGCATAAACTGGACCCGTAGCTACGAAGGCCACGACGCAGTAGGCGTTCCCGAGGCCTGACGATGGCCGGCCGCCCAACTAGCGTTGGACATCACGCCACCCGAACCGGCACTGCGTGACGGAAACAACCTTTGCTTCCGCCGAGTCTGAGGGGTCTGCCATGTTCACCGACACTGCCGAAGCCGCCTATCTTCAACAGCGCATCAAGGTATCGCGTGATATGGCCTGCGCTACCACGAGTGACTGCGCCCGGCTCGCTCACGTAGCGCTCGTCGATCAATATCAACGCAAGCTGGCGGGTCTGCGGCGCGTCCCGTTGCCCATCCGAGCGGCACCGATGGATGCGCGCAGTCAGACCAGGGACGTGCTGGTCGATGCCTAATCGCCAGCAATCGTGCCGGTGAATCGACAATTGAGGTGATATGGCTGTGTGATCGAGGCTTGATCCTCGGTTGCATCCTCAATGCGACAGGAGGGCGCAGCAATTTGCCCGGAGCAGCAAGTCCCGCGTAACGCCGCCAAACGCCCATTCGCGAAGGCGATTGTGCCCATATGCGCCCGGCGCGATCAGATCGATGTCATGGTCGCTTGCGATCGACGCAAGCGTCGCTGCGCAGCCGCCGACCGCATGCGAGATGATACGATCGGCGTTGATCCCATGGCGTGAAAGCCATCCCACCACGTCGGTTATGCTCACGCTGCGGTCGGTAGCGTCCGCGCCGACGCCAACCACGACGACCCGCTCGGCACCCTTCAGGAACGGGAGCGCGTCCGACACGGCGCGGCGACATTCATGATCTGCCACCCGGCGAAATTTGAAACGCCGACGTAGCGGACTTTGCCGTCGCGAGTCAGCGCATCAATAGTGGACAGAACCTCTTCAACCGGCGTCGGGATCGATAGGTTGGCGTTGGATCGGCTTAGGCAATTACGGGAGCGAGGGGCCAGATTTTGATGCCTGTCCCATAGATTTGACAGTACCTTACAGGGATTTCGTCCCCCCTGATCCACGGCACGCCGGAGGTACACCATCTCGCTTACCTCCAAACCGGCTCAATCTCCGTACGCCAAGGGAGTAGACGCCCAGCGGGGCACTAGGTCTGACAGTTCCATTCGACACCAAGCTGTCGGTCTCGTGCCGCACGAAGTCGAATAGCTTGTAAGGACAGGTTCTCCGGCGCGTCCTTAAAGCCGCTTCTCTGCGAAGCGCGAGCCCATCCGCGTGATGACACGTCCGTGGACGTGACTTGGTAATTCGCGGCCACGCAGCCGGGAATTGAGACAATATTATCAGAATCTTCACCATAACCTGGGCAGAATAGCCGCGATTATGCTCATCGAAGAGATCTTGCGATAATGGCTCAATCGCCCCTTTATCGGCTACGGTCGAGCCTCGCCACGCAGATCCTACTGGCGACGAGCTTAGTCATGCTGGTGTTGTTCACGGTAGAAGCGGTAACGGCATACCAACGCGCCACAAATACACTACATACCTCTGTAGAGCGTGAAACGGAACGATCCGCCCAATCGATGGGGCGAGAGGTCAGCGGATGGTTCGATACTCGACGTGTCGTAATCGACCTGACGAACAGCGCAATCGGTGCGCAGAACAGCAGCGCTGGAATCCTGGCCGTACTTCAACGTGCGGGTGGCATGTTCTTGAATGATTATTATGTCTCGCAATCCGACGGCTCGCTCACAGCAGCCCGCGCCCTTAACCCGTTGCCGCCAGGATACGAGGGCCGAGGGCGACCTTGGTATCGCGAGGCGGTGGCTCAGCGTGCACCAATTTTGACCGCACCTTATATCGATGCGAGTACGGGGGGGATGGTCGTCACCTTGGCGATCCCGCTAGGCAACAACTATGGAAAATTGCTAGGTGTAACTGCCGCCGACCTATCGATGGACGGACTATCCACGATGTTGAGCAAGCTTGATCTGCATGGGCGCGGATACGTTTTCCTGGTCGATCGGCGAGGGCGGGTCTTGGCGCATCCCGACCCTCGGCAGGTGGGTCGCACACTGACACAGATGTTTGACGGTTCGCCGCCAGCGCTGTCGCGGGAGATCCACGACGCGAGCGAAGGCGGCAAGGCTCGGCTGGTGCGGTTTGAACCGATTACTGGGCTACCAGCATCGGTCAACTGGTACGTGGGCGTATCCATGGACCGAGCGCGCGTATATTCAGAGGCTAATGCTGGGCGGGGTCGTGCAGCACTCTACACAGCGTTGCTGATGATCGGGGGATTGGGCTTACTCTGGTTGCTGCTGACCCGGCTGATACTCGGACCCTTGCATCGGCTGACGCTGGGCATTGGGCGCATTACGGAGGGTGCTCTCGACACTCCGGTCGAACATGGCACGCGTGCTGACGAGATCGGCGCGATAGCTCGAGCGGTCGAGGCCTTCCGAGCCAGCTCGATGCGCGTGCGCGAACTAACTAAGGAGGAGGCGCAGCGCCAGGCCGGCGACGACAACGCTCGGCGGCAGATGATGGCGGAGCTGCAGCTGTCTTTTGGTGAGGTCGTCGAACGCGCTGTGGCAGGCGACTTCGGAGCGCGTGTGCAGGAGAGTTTCGCCGCCCCGGAGCTCAACACCTTGGCGCAGGCAATCAATATGCTGATTGATACGATTGATCGAGGCCTAGGCGAAACAGGCGAAGTGCTTGCGGCGCTGGCGCGCACCGACCTTACCACGCGTATCACAGGCGCTTACGCAGGCGCATTCGCCAAGCTGAAGATCGACACGAACGCGGTGGCCGATCGTTTTGAGGAGGTCATCGGCGAGCTGCGCGAGACTTCGATGTTGCTGCGCGCAGGGACCGCGGAGCTGGCCGGCAGCGCCAAAGACCTTTCGGACCGCACGAGACAGCAGGCTGTCGCGGTCGAGGGTACATCTGTCGCGGTGCGCCAGCTTACCGAGACAGTCGCCGAGAATGCCAGCCGAGCTGACGCCGCCAGCAAGCGCGCCGGTGAGGCGAGCCGCTGTGTTGAAGGCGGCGAAGAAGCAATGCGTGACACAATAGGCGCGATGGAGCGCATCCGCTTCTCCTCCGAGAAGATTACTCACTTTGTGACTGCCATTGATGAAATTGCTACTCAGACCGCGCTCCTGGCGCTCAACGCCTCTATCGAGGCTGCTCGCGCGGGTGACAGTGGGCGCGGATTTGCTGTGGTCGCGAACGAGGTGAAGACGTTGGCTGGGCACGCAACGCATGCCGCACAGGAGGCCAAAGTGTTAATTGCCCACGCGACGCGCGACGTCGAGCAGGGATCGGCAACAGTCGAGGATTTCGCCGCCAAGCTGCGCGAGATGCTGAGCGCGATCCATGAAAACAGCACGTTGCTGGATGCAATTGCGCGCGAGAGCCGCCAGCAGGCGGGATCGGTTACCGCCATCGATGTGGCGGTGCGAGCCACCGAAGCGCTGATGAGCGGCAATGCGGAACTGGTGCGCGAACTGAATATCGCTACGCGCCAGACTGAGGCGCGCGCGTCGCAACTTGATCGTACCGTGGAACTCTTCGCAATCAAGGCTGGTTAGATTTCGCAGGGCTCTGTTAGACCAACGAGGCAGGTGATAGCGGGCGGCGATGATCCGCAAATCCAGAGCCAAGCCGCGGAGCCGTGCCGCTGTTTCAACTCATCGCCGAAGGTGATCCGGCTGGTGATGATGATGTACGTGCAGTTCCCGCTGAGCTTGCGGAACGTCGAGGATCTGCTGTTCGAATGCCGCATCGACCTTTGCCACGAGACGGTGCGGTTCTGGTGGAACAGGTTTGGACCCATGTTCGCAGGTGATATTCGACGCCAGCGGCTCGACTGGATGCGCGGGTTTCGGCACTGGAAGTGGCATCTCGACGAGATGTACGGGAAGCTCAACGGCAAGATGGTCTATTCGCTCGTTCGATTTCAGGCGCTCTACTAGCAACGAGGTCGCGAGAGCGATTATCAGGCCCCTCCCCATTTTTCGGAGAATTATGCCAGCATGATTGATAGGGTAACACACCGTGGCAGCGCCGAAGCCGCGCGAGCCGCCGCAGCGGAGACCGAACTGCCGAATGTGCGCGCCCGGAACCTTCGCTCAGCTGATGCGCATGAGGCTGCGGCAAATCGCGAGGAGAGGAGCGCTGCGAGCCTAAAGAAGCGTCAAGCAGAAACAGCGGCCCGAAAGGCAGAAGGCATTGTCGATCACGATGATGATATCCAGGACGGTGACGGCTTGGAAGATTAATGTCGGAACAAGCGTGCGGCATCTTTCCGGTCGGGCGAACCAAGGGTACCGCTACTCGTAGTTTGAACCACGCAACATTCACTGGCCGACCGTTCCCTAGGGGCGCCAGCTAATACGAATGCGCGCGGCTACGGCTTTGCCCCCATCAACGACCGAGAATCCTCGGCGGATGATCTTCACCCGGCGACACATCCAAGACTGCATCAGCGTCTGGGCTGCCAGCGGACATTCAGGACGGGCCGGCACGAACGGCTGCTCTAAGTATCGTCGCGATAATCATCCTATGGCGGCTCTTAGAGCGCAAAGCGGGCCTACCTTGGCATGTCAGTTTGGCCCGAAAGCTTAGAGACGTCGCCAAGCCGGGGCTGCAGGCCTCGTGCTCGCCGACTCCGCTGTACCGCGCGCCCGTTCACAGGTTGCAACCTACGGGTATTGTCCGGCCACAGCTTGGCGAAGGTGGCGATCTGACCTGGCGACAAGGTCATCGTATCGGCGAGGAGGAACCAACGCACATTCTCGGTGCAGGGTGTCGCGCTGATCCCGCCCATATAGGTGTCGTAATGGCGCACGCGGTCGGCCGGAACCAGGGCGGCGGGCATGAACTCGTCGTTGAACGACGCGGTCTGGCCCTCGGTAAGAGGCATGCGGTCCCAAAGTTTACCGCGGGATTGACGGCGCCGGAGCGGTCGAAGACCACATCTCAATGAGAACGCCGCAACGATCATTAGGATCTGGTACTCGCGTTATGTAACCGGCCCGTTCGACGCCATCGACCGCAGTTGTCGTCGCCCCACGCGTGAGTTTTAGCGCCTTACCGATTGAACCAACCGCTACGCGCCCCCTCTGCCTTGTCGACCGCATTACGTAATCGATCGCGGCCGCGCCCGGTGATCTCGGCAGTGGTCAGAAGCTCAGATCGCCTCTGAAAGACTGCGCGATCGGACTGCCAAAGCGGCCTACTAAGTACCAGAAATCGCACCGGAAGCTGAGCGGAACGGCGCGCCTATACTGAATGTGGCTAGACCTAGCATGAGGTCTCCCAGCGCCGGAAGGTTGTCCGGTTGGGTTTCCGGGGTTTTGGCTGGTAGCTGGAAGCGGTCGTCCGTCGATGCGAATGCCGGTCGGCCGCCGACAAATGCGCGAACACAATCTGAGTTTTCGCATGCCGGAGTAACGGGTCCCTGACCGGCTTTATCCGTTCTCGTACTCAGTCTGGCGATGTCCAGTTTTAAATACGCGAGCTAAGCTCCGATCATGACCGCGCTATACGCCGGGTCTTCCATCGCTCGCCCGGCTCCCATCGCGACGCAGGTGAGCGCATCTTCGGCGATCGACACCGGCAATCCGGTCGCTGCGGAAAGCACCTCATCAATCTCACGGAGCAGCGAGCCACCCCCGGTCATCACGATGCCTTGCTCGTGCAGATCGGCGGCAAGTTCCGGTTCGACGCCGGCCAACACGCCAAGCACGGTCGTAGCAATCTGCCCAACCAGGTCGCTAAGCGGCCCGGCGATGTCTGCCTGGCTGATCTCGAGCTCGCGCGGCACGCCGTTGACTAGGTCGCGGCCCTTAACGCCCATGGTCAGCCCCCGCCCATCACTTGGCATCCGGGCAATACCGATCTCCAGCTTGATGCGCTCCGCCGTCGCTTCTCCGATCACAAGATTGTGGTTCCGCCGGATGCTCGACGTGATTGCGTCGTCCATGCGGTCACCGCCAACGCGCACTGATGCATGGTGGGCGAGATTGCTTAGCGAGATGACCGCAACTTCCGTGGTGCCACCGCCAATATCGACCACCATGGACCCGACTGGCTCGTTGACGAACAGGCCAGCGCCAATTGCGGCGGCCATCGGCTCTTCGATAAGGCGAACGGCACGCGCGCCAGCTTTGGTTGCGGCTTGGCGGATCGCACGGCGTTCCACTTGTGTCGCGCCGGACGGAATGCACACGACTATATTGGGGTGACGTCCGAACCTGCTCGGTCCGCCATGGGCCATTTCGATGAATACCTTAATCATCTGCTCGGCAATTTCGACATCCGCAATCACGCCATCGCGCAACGGGCGAACTGTCCTGGTGCCCAAAGGCGTCCGGCCCATCATCAGCTTGGCCTCCATGCCGACTGCGCGAACCCAGGACATGCCGTTGACCTCTTCGATCGCTACGACCGAGGGCTGGTTCACGGCGATGCCGCGTTCGCGAAGATAGACGACCGTGTTGACCGTGCCGAGGTCGATGGCCATGTCGTTGGAGGCGGAGCTGAAGAAGCGGGGGATGCGCATCAATTTCCGATACCGGGGAAGCCGCAAGAACCTACACGCAACCTAGTTCTTGGCGTTCAGACCGTCATATAGCGCGACGAGATGATCGACGGTGGTGATAACTTCCCGCTGCTCGGTTAGCCAGCGTTCGGTGGCATCGTACATCGGGGTCCCGTCACGGCCGTCGTGTAGCGTCGCACCGCGTTCGATTAGCCAGACGGCGTCGTTCGCGCGCGTTCGTTGCAACCGCAGATGGGACATCCATTGCTCAACAATGTCCGACGGTATCGCTCTGTCCATTTCCTCGCCTTCGCCCTCAATATGGGGTGCGCTGCGCAGGATACGAGGTGTAGGTTGAAACGCCGTGATGCTTGCATGCTATAACAGCTGGCGAGCGCCTTGCCGCGGCAAGTTAAACGGCCGCTTTCGGGATCGATTTAAAGGCGGTCGAACGGCCGAACTTGGTTCGCATCGCCGACACAACGTAATTGTCGTAGTCGAGTCGACCGACCAGCGCTGGACTGCGCTGAAGGAGGCGCCGCTCGAGAATTTCGGACATTGGCCAGTCGATCAGTCAGAGCGCCCGGCGCACAGGCGGGCGCATAAAAAGGAACGGTAGTAACAGTAGGGGGCAAATAGCGCTGGTTTAGCTGACCTCTTCTGCTTCTATTGCACCGCCATCGTCCTCCCACTGCCTCGTGGCGGGTTCGACAAGTTGGCGCGGGACCTGCCGAGCAACACGATGAGGAAAATTCTTGTCCGCTAATAAAGCGGCGTACGCGGAAGCTAAGCCCTCGTGAGCTCTTCGTGCCGGTCCCGAGGCAGCGATCAGCGCATTATGCAAAGAGACCTGCTCACGCTTCAATATATAATTGATATCCATACATATTTTCCTGAGGGAGCACGACAGCTGCTTTCCCGTCAAAGGTCAGTGCGCCCTGTGACCAGATGCCCGCCCGTTAGGATCTTCCCGTTCGCAGGCCCACGTGCCTCGCCCTTGCAAGCCTGTTGCCGACCACCGCGGAACGGACGAACGCGCAACATACAGCGACGCGACGCTGCCCGAAATCCGGATCAATCCTTAGTTTGGCGCGCCATAACCCCGCCTGTACCACCAGGCCCGATCCAGCACGCTTGTCGATATGCGATTATTCCTAATGCGTTCCGCAACTGTAGCATTCGTTAGTTCAGGACCGCCCGCTGCGGCGTCAACATCGATATCGATGTGCTCGTCCTCCGATAGGCGCGGCCAGCATAAGTTACCTCACCGACGACATATCGCATCAGGACGCGGTCCAAGATCGGCTTGGCCTTCGCAGACTCCACGACCAAACCGTCTACGCGCAGCGCAAGTGCCGCGGGTGGTCTGCCGCCATCGTCACCGACGGTCACCTCAGGCAGTAGATAAATAATCGAAAAGGACTTTGCGGTTTGTGCGGGCGGGGCATGATGGTCTGCCTAGCGGCATGTCGTCCAACGATCGCTGCATTTGCTCTGGCAATGCCCCCCAATTGCTTTGACAGTGCCCCTTAGAGTCGCTTTAAGAGTGCGGTTCGTTGCCAGTCTCAATGAGCCACGCGCGCCGATATGTTTCGGCAATCTTCAGAAAGTTTCGGCGCCGGCCTGGATCATCGAGCGTCGCTGCGTAAGTCGATGTCTCGCGCCACCGCCGCTCTAGATAGGCGCCCCCTACCATCAACCAATCGGTCGGGCCCGAGACTTCGATCGACGGCCGTTGCGGTATCGACGCACGTGAGACAGACCGATCGAGGATCCGGCCGTAAAGATCGACATACGCATCTGCCATTCGGTCGATGCTAAATCTGTCGATTACAGTTTGCCGTACGATAGCACGATCGATCTGCTCGACGCGGTCGATCGCGGCGATGGCTTCGTCCAGACTGTCGACCAGAAAGCCTGTAACGCCATCATCAATCAGTTCGGACATAGACCCGCGTCGCGTAGCGATTACGGGCGTGCCGCAGGCCATTGCTTCAATCACAGACAATCCGAACGGCTCATCAAAGTTGATCAGATGAAGCAACGCTCGAGCATTGCCCAGCGCATCGAGACGCTCGTTGCCGCCAACGACGCCATGATAATGGATCGTCGTTCCATCGATCAAAGGGGCAATCTCGCGCGTGTAATAGCCTTGGTCCTGAACAATGCCATACATGTGAAGGGTTCGGTCGCTGGCGTGCGCGGCAGCGATCGCTTCAGCGGGTCCCTTGTCGGGATGAATACGCCCGAAGAACAAAAGTCTCTCGCGGCCTCGCGGGTTGAAAGGAAACCGATCGACCGGAATCCCGTGATGGATGGTCGCGGCATAGCGCAGGTCCGGCTGCCGATCCGCTTCGCTGATTGCGACATAATGGACCTGATCTTGATAAGGCAGATACATCGGTAGAATTCGCTCGGACGAAAAACCGTGGATTGTCGTTACGATCGGAGTGTCTGTTAGGTTCGCGAATGCATGGGCGGGGAAATCTGCTTGATTGTGTATCAGGTCGAACTGATCCGCTTGCTCGAACAGGTGGGCCAGATGACGAAATTCCCATACCTTTGCGTCGATCGATGGATCGTCGTTGTAGGATGCTGGAACCACTCCATCGAGTCTAGCGCTGGTCTCGCTATCGAGTGTCGCGAATAACGTAACGTCTAGGCCCCTCGAGACGAGGGCTTCGGTAAGCAGGCTCGTAACGAGCTCCCACGGGCCGTAGTGGCGCGGAGGTGTGCGCCAGGCGATGGGAGCCAACATTGCAATTCTCACGGTTAGTACCGTTCCTGAATAGCGACAACGATGCCCTGATTGGGAAGCAGACAGTTTGCAGTGCTTAGCGCACCATGTGTCGAAGCCAGCAGGTCGCCCACAACCGCCCCCTTCGGCGTCGAAAATCCTCGGAAGCTGTCCCCAAGATTAAGGGCGACCAATATTCGCTCATCGCCATATCGCCGCTCATACGCGAGTACATCGGCCTCTGCATCGAGCAGCTCGATGCTCCCTTTGGCGAGCGCTTCGCGCTGTTTACGGAGGGTGAGTAACGATTGATATAAGTTCAACATCGACTTGGGTTCGACGGCCTGTTGTTCGACGTTTCTTGTAGTCCAGTCTTCATGCAGCGGGAGCCAGGGCTCGGCACCGCTGAATCCCGCATTGGACGATGAATCCCATGCCATGGGCGTTCGAGAACGATCGCGTCCGATGTCGAGCCCAGGCTGACGCAGGGCCTGCGGGTCGCGTATACGATTTGGCGGGATCGCGACTTCACCGATACCGAGTTCGTCGCCCTGGTACAGCGTTGGCGTGCCACGCAGCGTCAGCAAAAGCATTGCAGCGACGCGAGCCTGGGCCTCGCCGACGCGGGCGGCGATGCGAGGCGCGTCATGACTGCCAATCACCCAATTGGGCCATCCAAATCCAGGCAGCGACGCTTCATAGTTTGCAATCACTCGCTTCAGGACTTCGGCGTTCCAACGGTTCTCAATTAACTGAAAGTTAAACGGTAAATGGACCTGTGGCTTTTCACGCGTCCCGTACCAACGGGCGTGACGATCGTTAGGAAGGAAAATTTCGCCGATCAGGACGCGCTCGCCGTAGCTGTCGGCCAGGTTGCGGAAGTCAGCGGAAAGCGCATGTGCCTCGGGCTGATCGGTCGAGTGAAGCTGAAGAACCCGATCGCGTTCGGTGCGATCCGGCGCCCAATCGGGATTAAGCGGGTTGTCAGCGAAATGCTCGGCCTTGACGATGTGCCAGAGCACGTCGATCCGGAACCCATCCACTCCGCGATCCATCCAGAACCGTAGCACATTCATCATCGCATCGCGCAAGTCACGATTCCGCCAATTGAGATCGGGCTGTTCTTTGAGAAATGCGTGCAAGTAGTATTGGTCAGTGGTCTCGTCCCACTCCCAGGCCGAACCGCCAAAATCGCTTATCCAGTTATTTGGCGGACCACCGTCCGGAGCCGGGTCATGCCAGATATACCAAGCACGCTTCGGATTGTCGCGTGACATCCTGCTTTCGAGAAACCAGGGATGCCGATCCGAGCTATGATTCGGTACGAAGTCGAGAATGAGTTTCAGGCCACGCGAGTGAATTCCCGCGAGCAACCGGTCAAAAGCAGTCAAATCCCCGAAGTCGGGCTCGACGTTGCAATAATCCGAGATATCGTAGCCAAAGTCTTTCATCGGTGACGGGTAGATCGGTGAGAGCCAAACCGCATCGACGCCGAGTTCAGCGATGTAATCTAGCCGCCGCTCGATGCCAGCCAAATCCCCGACTCCGTCGCCGTCGCTATCTTGAAAGGAGCGCGGATAGATCTGATAGATCACTCCTGTTTCCCACCAATGCCGTTCGCTCAATACTCTGACCTCAATTATGCGGTGACCGAGCTATACCGCGACCGGCGGTGATGCCAATTAGGTCGTAGACTCATAAGTGCGCAACCACAGGCGCATTGCTGCGACCTTGACCATGGCGAGGAAGTTGTCTGCGAGCTTGTCGTAGCGTGTGGCGATGCGTCGGAAGTGCTTGAGCTTGCTGAAGAAGCGTTCGACCTGGTTGCGCTCGCGGTAGAGCGTCTTGGAGAAGCAGGG
>JBDSKT010000025.1:0-4818 GCA_039916765.1 Sphingomonas sp. | reverse complement strand
CGATCGACGCCTCGTCGAGCCCTTTGAGCAACGCTACACGCGCGTCGAGCGCGGCTTCGAAATCAAGCTCGCCGCGCATCGCCGCCTCGGTGACCGCTGCGATCTGGGGCTTGATACCGGCGTAGTGAGCGAGTTCGTCGATGCATTCGACGGTAATCATCGTTGAATCCATATCGGCGACGAGCAGCCGCTTTTCGCGGTCGGCGGTGATCTGGACCACCACGTCGGTTCGCGGCACCAACCCTTCGAGCACAGCACGCGCTTCGGCCAGCGATGCGCGACCGAAGGCCAAATCGAACGCGCCCCCCCTATCGAGCCACGCGACCGCGCCGACGACAGCCCCTATTCCCGCTAGCGCCCGCGTGGCGATATCCGGTGCGTCGTCGGCCATCCGGTCTGCTATGAGCGTGGCAATGAACACATCGGCCCTCCCGAAGCTCGCGCTCATCGCAGGGCCCACCGCCAGCGGCAAGTCGGCGCTGGCAATCCAGATCGCCGAACGCAACAATGGCGTCGTCATCAACGCGGATTCGGCACAGGTCTATGCCGATCTGCGTGTTCTTTCAGCCCGCCCAAGCGAAGCCGACGAGGCCTGCGTGCCGCACCGGTTGTACGGCTATATCGACGGCGCCACGACCTGCACCGCCGTACGCTGGGCTGGAGATGCCGGCGCGGCAATCGCCGAGGCGCACGTCGCGGGCAAGCTGCCAGTGCTGGTCGGCGGGAGCGGACTCTATCTGCGAACGTTGCTCGACGGTATCGCACCGGTGCCCGCGATCGATCCATCGGTGCGCGCCGCGGTGCGCGCAATGCCGGTCGCGGAGGCGCACGACCAGCTCGCGGCGCTCGATCCCAACGCCGCCGCGCGGCTCAGTCCCGGCGACACGACGCGTGTGGCGCGCGCGCTCGAGGTCGTGCGTTCGACTGGACGCCAGCTCGCGGCATGGCAGCACGAGCGGCGCGGCGGCATCGCCAGCCGCGTCGACCTTGTCGCGACCGTACTGCTTCCCGACCGCGACTGGCTGATGGCACGCTGCGACCAGCGTTTGGCGGCGATGTTCGATGGGGGCGCGATCGACGAGGTCGAGCGGCTACTCGCACGCCGTGACCTACCAGCGGACGCGCCGATCCGCCGAGCCATTGGTGTTCGGGAAATCGCTGCGTGGCGGGCCCGGGAAATGCATAAAGGCGAAGCACTAGAACGCGCTACTGTGGCAACGCGCCGTTATGCTAAGCGACAATATACGTGGTTTCGTAACCAACCTCCGGCGGACTGGCGCCAGGTCGCCGCGTTGCCAAAGTATTCGATAATCGACGAGATTGAGACTAAATTGCGCTCATAGCGATCGACGAGACTTCGACCGGCAAGCCGGACGTCGTGCTCGTCACGTCGAGATCTGGCGCGTGGCGGATGTCTGCCACGCGCTCGAGTAAGCGCTGCGGTTGGAAAGCGCGAGGAGGAGATGATCGAGGTCGTGCGCACGGGCATCGTCGCCATCGCGCGCGGCGCCAATCATGTCTAGAGAACGAGCTGACGGAACGGCCAACGGGAGCTGACCATGCGTGTCTATTACGATCGCGACGCCGATCTCAAGCTGATCACCGGCAGGAAAATCGCGGTCATCGGCTATGGCTCGCAGGGTCACGCCCATGCGCAGAACCTGCGCGATTCGGGCGTGGAAGATGTCGCGGTCGCGCTGCCTCCAGGCTCCGCCACCGCCAAGAAGGCCGAGGCCGCCGGGTTCATGGTCCTGACCAACGCTGAAGCCGCGAAATGGGCCGACCTGGTCATGATGCTCGCGCCCGACGAGCACCAGGCCGCAATCTACGCGGATCACCTCCACGCCAATTTGAAAGAGGGCGCGACGATCGCGTTCGCTCACGGCCTCAACGTACATTTCGGGCTGATCGAACCACGCGCCGATCTCGACGTGATACTGATTGCTCCCAAAGGTCCGGGCCACGGCGTCCGCAGCGAGTATGTGAAGGGCGGCGGCATACCGACGCTTATCGCGATTGATCGCGACGTAAGCGGCAACGCGCAGGACATCGCACTCGCTTATGCCAGTGCGATAGGCGGTGGCCGCTCGGGAATTATCGAGACGAGTTTCAAGGAGGAATGCGAAACCGACCTGTTCGGCGAACAAGCCGTGCTGTGCGGTGGGATTACGCATCTCATCCAGGCCGGGTTCGAGACGCTGGTCGAGGCCGGATATGCGCCGGAAATGGCCTATTTCGAATGCCTGCACGAAACCAAACTCATCGTTGATCTGCTGTACGAGGGCGGTATCGCCAACATGCGCTATTCGATCTCTAACACCGCCGAATATGGCGACATCACGACGGGCCCCCGCATCATCACGCCCGAAACCAAAGCCGAGATGAAACGGGTGCTCGCCGACATCCAGGGCGGCCGGTTCGTGAAGAACTTCGTGCTCGACAATCGCGCCGGGCAGCCCGAGCTCAAGGCCGCGCGCAAAGCAGCGGCAGCCCACCCGATCGAGAAGGTCGGCGCCGAGTTGCGGGCCATGATGCCATGGATCGGCGCCAATAAGCTGGTCGACAAGGATCGTAACTAACCCGACACATTGATGACATGTTGTGGGCGCTAGTGCCGTGTTGCGTCTGAACAGCGACAGGAACCGCGCGTGCATCTTGCCCGATCCCCGGAATGGTCGATCGTCGTCCCGTATTACAATGAAGAACCGTATATCGAGCGCACTATCGCATGCGCGCTCGCGCAGCGCGGGCGGGCTTTCAAGCTGATCCTGGTAAACAACGCTTCGGACGACAACAGCGAAGCGCTATGTCGCGCGATGCTTGCCGATGCGCCGATCGATGTGGCGTTCATATATGAAGCGCGGCCGGGGCCAAGTCGCGCGCTAGATGCTGGACTGGCGCAGGTCGATACGCCGCTGGTCGCGCTATGGAACGCGGACACGATGTACCCGGACGACTATCTGCTCCGCGCGGAAGCATTGCTGGCTGATCCCGGTACTGTCGCCGCGATGGCGATCCGCGTTTCGGATCAGCCGGATCACTGGTACAGTCGGCTGACACGCTTTCATAAGCGCAATATGAGCCTGTTGTGGCCACGCCAGACGCATACCGGTACATACGGACAGTGCTTTCGCACCAAAATACTGCGCGCCGCAGGGGGCCCGCGGTCAGAAGCGTGGCCCTGGGTACTCGACGATCATGAGTTGATGCAGCGAATCTTCAAGTTCGGCCGCTCTCGCTATCACGCTGACTTCTGGTGCGTGCCGTCGTCACGCCGTGGGAGTAATGCCCATGTTCGTTGGACGTTGTTCGAGCGTGGTATGTATCACGCGACGCCTTACGCATTGAAGGACTGGTTCTTCTACACCTTCCTTGCCGGCCGCTTTGCCGCGCGGGGGATGCGCAATTGCAACTTGAGGGATCGCGACTGGGCGGACGCGCAGGCCGCCGCGATGGAGCGCAAGCCGGCCCATTTGGTATTTGACGCCGCCGCCTGACGCAGGCCAGAAAGGGCGCGATCCACCGGGAGAACGATCATGCGCGCCGTTATTGCCATTGCCCTGACGCTGGCCACTGCTTCTCCGCTGCCGGCACAAATGCAGCTTCCCACAATGGCGCCCGGCAAGCCCGACGTCCGCCAGGTGACGCCCGGCACATACAAGATCGACCCCGCGCACAGCCAATTGCTGTTCACGGTAAATCACCTTGGTTTCACCCATTATACCGGGCAGTTCACCAATCCGTCAGGCACCCTGGTGATCGAGCCGGCTCACCCGGATGCGGCGAAGGTGAACGTGACCTTCCCAATCGCCAACGTCCAGACAACGGTCCCCGAACTGAACGAGCATCTGAAGGGGTCTGATTTTTTCGATGCCGTCAAATACCCAACCGCCACGTTCGTCTCGACGAAAGTAATTGCCAAGGGAACGAGCGCAACAATCACCGGCAATCTGACGCTTAAAGGCATCACCAAGCCGATCGTGCTCGATGCGCATTTCGTTGGCGCCGGCAAGGCGTTCTGGGGTGAAAAGAAAACCAATGTCGGGTTCACCGCGACGGCGAGCATCAAGCGCAGCGACTTCGGCATGGGGATCCAGGTGCCGTTGGTCGGCGACCGGATCGACCTCGTGATCAACGCCGGTTTCGAGGCCGAGTGAGCGCAGCCTTGCGGCCCGATGACCCGGACGGCTCACCCAGCATCACCCGGATCGAGGCGTTTTCCGATGGCGTGATGGCGATCATCGTCACGATCATGGTGCTCGAACTTCATCCGCCAGTGTCCGAGGGGATGGACAAGCTATGGTCGCTCTGGCCGGTCTTCCTCGCCTACGCGCTCAGCTATGCCTATGTCGCGATCTATTGGGTCAATCATCACCGCCTGTTCAGCCATGCAACGAAAGTATCGAATGCGTTGGTTTGGTCGAACATGCTGCTGCTGTTCGCACTGAGCTTGGTGCCCTTTTCGACGTCCTATCTTGGCGAGCACGATTTCAATCGCGAGGCGACGTGGCTTTATCTCGCGACGATGTTGTTCCCCGCGGTCGCCTATACCTGGCTGCAAGTGACGATCCGGCGCACGGGCAAGCAAGGACCGGCGTCCGCCGGTTACCACCGTAGAACTTCTCGCAAAGGGATATTCGCCACCTTGATCTATATCGCCGGTATCCCGCTAACCTTTGTCTCGCCATGGTTGGGGATCGGCTGCGCGCTCATCGTCGCCATCTTCTGGTTTCTCCCGAAAAGCGCGCTCGATGCGCTGTTCGCAGAGTGATGTTCAAGCCGCTTCGCGCATCGAAATCAGATCGAAAATTGCACCGG
>JBDSKT010000024.1:0-9985 GCA_039916765.1 Sphingomonas sp. | reverse complement strand
TACAAGCCTGACGAGGCGCAGGTTTGCAATGCGGGCTCGATCTGGATGAGGCGATTGGCGATATCGCCTTGGCTGGCACTATTGGACCAACTGTCGTTCGCGATCGATCCCGGTAGATATTCGGTGTAAAGTATCGCAATCCGAATACCACGCGCTTTGATGGTGTCGCACAACGCCGTGTCGAACTGAACCTCCGGCTTACCGCCCGCCCGGTTTTCGTCGCGCATGCCGTCTGTCACCACGAACATGAACGCCTGCGGCTTGTCGCCGTTGACGTTGGTCCCGCTCCCAGGCGCGGGAATGATCGTATTCATCCGCGTAAACGCGTCACTGCTCGCAGTATCGGTATCGTTGTTGCAATAGCCGTTTTTGGGACAACCATTGGTGTAATACAGCGACAGCGGGGCGTTGCCCGCTGCGGTCGATACGTCGCCCAAATTGTTCGTGAGGGACTGCAATGTCTTGAAGGAATTATTTGCTTGCGTGCTTTGCGCAGCGAATGTCATCATCGCCGCGCGGTAGGTCGCGTAATTCTGCGTCGAGGTTGATGCCGCTAGCGTCATCATGTTCTGAATTGCCTTCTTGGCTTCGTCGCTCCGCAGTGAAATTCCGTAAGACGTGGCCACGCCATAATAGTCGGTATATTGTCCGCTGGCATTTTTGGCTGTCGCATCGTTTGTGGAATGACACGCGAACGAGCAACCACCAGTCTTGCTGTTAAGCAACGTGAGACCAGCAGAAGTCGCGGGCAGGTTCATCGAACCGGACGTGTCCAGTAGGACGTAAAAATCAATATTTGGCGCCGCATCCGCGTGCGAAGCGGATGTACCGCCAATAGTGATCGTGGGGGAGCCGAGCACGCCCGAAAAGGCGTTGATCGATTGCGCGGTATAAGAAACGGTTGCGGTGCGCGTGTTGGCCGCGCCGACAGTGCCGACGATGGTGACAATCAAGTTCGCCGGATCGTAAACCAGGCCCGAAAGATTGGCGGCTTGCGCGTTGAACATGTTCTGCGCCGTCGTCTTCGCGGTAGCATTGTCTTGTTTCATCATGGATTGCGTGACCGCGGCTAGCGCCGCGGCGTCGGCAGCGGCATTGAGCCGCGTCTGGAGCCGACTGGCCCGCGCATAGTCGATCGCCATGCCGGTCGCGAGCGTGAGCGGCACGACCGAAAAGCCCATGAGCATCAGAACGTTGCCGCGTTTATCCGACCGAAGGCGCTGCCAAAGGCGGACGAGCGGAGCGAGCAGGGCGATTGGGTTTGCCATCAGTAGAGTTTCACCTGAGCTGAGGAGCGCGGGTTCATGAAGATGGCGTCCTGCATCGGGATCGTGCCGATCATGCCGGAAGCCGCGACGGGCGTGTACGTAAAGTTGACGGTCGCGACGATCAGCCAGGTGTTGTTGACCTTGATCGACGCGGGAATGGTGAAGGCAGTGCCAGGCACGAGCCCGCTGCTGTTCTTGCCGCGACTCCAGTCGACCGTCGCCTTTCCGGTGCCGTCAATTTTGATCTGCGAAACGACAAAACTGCCGGCGGTAGCCTTGTAGGGCGCTAGCACCTGAGTGCTGGCGTCAAGAATGGTGTCGAGATCGCTGGTCTGCACCGAGGTATATTGCGAGGTGAGGTCAGCAATGGTGCGGGTCGTCGTCGTTACCTTGCGGTATGCGGAAATGCCGTCACTCAACTCGTAGCCGCCGATGTAGAGCAGTACCAGGAACGGCAAGCTGAGCGCGAACTCCACCATCGAGACGCCGCGTTGATCGGCCAAGAACCGAGCGCGCATCATGCGTAGGGCTCGGTCTTGAACACGGCGGTCGCGATGAGCAAACGCTTGCCGCTCGACATGGTCGAGATGTCGAACCCGAGCGGTCCGCTCTGCACGCTCCAGATATACATGATCTTGGCGACGTTGATCGCTCCGGCGCCGCCGGGGGTATATTTCCAGCTGTTGGTGATGTTGCCCGATGCATCATAGGTCAGCGTCGGCGGTGCCGTCGATACGGCCCCAAACGAGGCTGCCGATTGCACATCGACGATGACGTTGGAGCAAGTCATGAACGACGGGAGCTTGGAGCAGACCAGCGTCTTGAACTGCGCCTGGGTCATATTCGCCTGCTGCGCTTGCCCGGTCATCAACTGGCGGACCGACTTTTCGGCCGTCGTCTCGAGCGTTTGTTGCGCGAAGAAAGCAAGGCTCGTCTGCAGAATGGCGATCATCAATGCCGCAAGCGGCACGATGATCAGCGCGAATTCAAGTGCCACTGCGCCGCGACGGTCTCGTGCGATGGCACGGCCATGCGTCGTAGCGGCGCCTCGCTTCAATTCCGCCAAAATGGAGGCCAATTGCGTCAATTCCATGCTCCGGGGGCACCTGATCCGTCCCCTGCCATATGGCTGGTTAAGAAAGCGTCTCCCCGGCAGACGGCTCCACGCCGCGAATTACGCGGACTACAGTAATTGCGTGCCGTCGTTCTCGGCATGGCGTGGTCCCCCGCAGGGCGTGACCACCCAGCAGCAGGTGATATGTGGGCACGAAGGATAACGGCGACTAAACCGATATGACTAACGAACCGGTGAGCATCCCCGCGGGACGGGATGGAGATGCAGATGGTAATCCCGAACGTGCGCTGGTCATCGGCTATGCGTGTGCGACAGATCGCGCGGGGTTGCGGGCGTTACTGAGGCTTGACGACATGCTGGCGCAGATCGCGCGGACGACGCGGGACCCATTGGTCGGCCAGATGCGCTTCACTTGGTGGCACGCTGCGTTGAATAGCCTCGACACCGCGCCGCCGGCTGCTCAGCCGATCCTACAAGCGCTTGCCGCGGACGTCATGCCACGCGGAGTTTCCGGTGCGGCGCTTGCCACGCTGATCGAAGGTTGGGAGATACTGGTCGATCCTTCACCGCTTGGTGACGCGGCATTGCGCGACCATGCCGTGCTGCGTGGGGGCGTGCTGTTTCGTCTGGCCGGCATGGTGCTACGGGCGTCCGAGGCCGATCCGCTGGAGGCGGCTGGGCAAGGGTGGGCGCTGGCTGACCTGGCCCGGCACGTCGTCGATCGAAACACGGCGGTGCGCGCCGCGTCTCTTGCGAGTGTCGAACTGGATGCCGCTACTGCGGTTCGCTGGAGCCGTAACGGGCGGCCGCTGGGCGCGCTGGCGCATCTTGCGCGGCTCGATTTGCGGTTGCCCCTGCAATCGCGATTACCAGTCGGGGCCCCAAGCCGGGTCGCTCGGCTTTTTTGGCACCGAATCGCGGGACGTTAGCTTCCCGGTGTCGCACAAACTGGATAGCCTTGCCCTCGGGTTTGCAGGGAGATGTGCGATGTGGCGGTATGTTGCGGGCGGCGTGGCGGCGTTGTTGTTGGCGGCGTCGGCGGGAATGGTGCTGTTCAATGCGCGCGCGAAACCGGAGGCCCTGCTCGCGGCGCAGCCAGCGGCCGAGGCGCAGGTGGCCGACAATGCGCCGCTCCCCGACGCGGCACCTGAAGCAAGCGACAAGACTCGCGAACAAAAACGCTTTGACCGTTACGACAAGGATCGCGACGGGAAGGTGACGCGGGAAGAATATCTCGCGGCCCGGCGCAAGGCGTTCGCCAAGCTCGATGCCAATCATGACGGGATGCTGTCGTTCGACGAATGGGCGATCAAGGCCGAAACCAAATTTGCGGCGGCCGACACCGACAAATCCGGCACGATGACGCCAGTCGAATTCGCCGCGACGAAGGTGCAGCGCAAGGCGCATGTCCGCAAGCCATGCCCGGCGGGGGCTGCGCCGCCGTCGCAATCCGAAGAAAGCTAGGCGGCGATCCACCCCGCCAGGGCTTCGCGCGCACGGTCGGTGTACATTTTCTTGCGATCCGCCTTTTTCGTCTTGCCGGGAATGGGCGGAAAAAGGCCAAAATTGACGTTCATTGGTTGGTAGGTTTCGGCTTCCGCGGCGCCGGTGATGTGATGGAGTAATGCGCCCATTGCCGTCGCGATCGGGGGCGGGGCAAGTGTCTTGTCGGCGAGTTCAGCTGCGGCGAAGCGGCCGGCGAGCAAGCCAATCGCGGCACTCTCCACATAACCCTCGCACCCTGTAATCTGCCCGGCGAAGCGGATGTTGGGCCGGGACTTGAGCCGCAACGTGGGATCAAGCAACTCAGGCGAGCGGATGAAGGTGTTGCGGTGAAGCCCGCCAAGCCGCGCGAATTCGGCGTTCTGGAGGCCGGGAATGGTGCGGAACAGCCGGATCTGCTCCGCGTGCTTCAGCTTGGTCTGGAAGCCGACGATATTCCACAACGTGCCTTGCGCGTTATCTTGCCGCAGCTGGACGACGGCATGCGGCCAGCGCCCGGTTTTTGGATCGTCGAGTCCGACCGGCTTCATCGGTCCGAACCGCAATGTGTCGAGCCCGCGCTCGGCCATCACCTCGATCGGCATGCACCCCTCGAAATAAGGCGTGTTGCGTTCCCAATCCTTGAACGTGGTTTTTTCGCCCGCGATCAGCCCGGCATGAAACGCGGCATATTGCTCGCGGTTCATCGCGCAATTGATATAGTCCTTTCCCTCACCCTTATTCCACCGCGATTGGAACCAGGCCGTATCCATGTCGATCGATTCAAAATGAACGATAGGTGCGATGGCATCGAAAAAGGCCAGGGCTTCCGCACCGGTTGCTTCGCCGATGCTGGCTGCGAGTAGCGCGGCGGTGAGGGGCCCGGTGGCGATAATCGTGGGACTGTCGCCAGGGAGCGTATCGACGCGTTCGCGCACGATGGTAACATTAGGATGCCCGGTCAGCGCCGTCGTCACGCCCTGCGAAAAGCCGTCGCGATCGACCGCCAGCGCTGATCCCGCGGGCACCTTGTGAATGTCGGCTTCACGCAGGATCAGCGAACCAAGCGCACGCATCTCTTGGTGGATCAGCCCGACCGCATTGCTCGTCGCGTCGTCCGACCGGAAGCTGTTTGAGCAGACCAACTCCGCTAGGCTATCGGTATGGTGCGCCGGCGTCGTTTCGCCCGAGCCGCGCATCTCCGATAGCTTCACCCTGAAGCCTGCCTCGGCCAGCTGCCATGCAGCCTCCGATCCGGCGAGGCCGCCACCGATTATGTGAATGTCATGTCCCATCGCGGGGCGCTTTAGCGGTGTGATGCGCCAGTGACAAAGGCCTTACCCGTAATCCACAGCCGCCTGGACGCATCGCGCTTGCAGCGCGGCGTCGTCGGCATATGAGGGCGGCATGGCAACAGCAGCGATTCTCCCGATCCAGGCCCAAGAGGCGCAGAGCTTGCCGCAGAACGTCGAGGCCGAGGCGGCGATGCTCGGCGCGATGATGATCGACAACCGGCTCGCCGACGACCTGATCGACAAGCTCGAGCCGGAGCATTTCTTTGAGCCCGTACATGGGCGCATCTTCGCCGCGGTAAAGACGCTGCGCGGCAACGATATGCTTGCAACTCCTGTGACGCTGCGCCCCATGTTCGAGGCGGACGAGGGGATGAAGGAACTCGGCGGCCCCGGCTACCTGGCGCAGCTGACCGGTTCCGGCGCGGGGCTGATCGGCGCGCGGCAGTTCGCGCAGCAGATCTACGATCTCGCCATGCTGCGCACGCTGGTGACTGTCGGGCGCGGGTTGGTCGATCGGGCGATGGATACGTCGGAAGAGGTCAATCCACGCGCGCAGATCGAAGCGGCCGAGGAGGAATTGTTCAAGGTCGCCGCCGACGGCGGCAGCGAAAGCGCGATCAAGACATTCGGCCAGGCGACCACACTTGCGGTCAAGATGGCGCAGCGAGCGCTCAATTCCGGGGGCAATCTGTCGGGTATCACGACAGGCCTCGATTCGGTCAACGCCAAGATCGGCGGAATGCATCATTCGGACTTAATGATCCTCGCCGGTCGTCCGGGCATGGGCAAGACGTCGCTCGCGCCCAACATCGCCTTCAACGCCGCGCGGCGTTACATGCGCGACCGGGCGGACGGGCTAGCGCACAGCGATTCGGTCGGTGCCAAGGTTGCGTTCTTCAGTCTTGAAATGTCCGCCGACCAGCTCGCTACACGCATCCTGTCGGAACAGGCGCGGATCAGCTCCGAGGCGCTACGCATGGGCAAGATCAGCCGGACCGAATTCAACCAGCTTGCCGCCGCCGCCGCCGATCTCGAGAATCTGCCGCTCTATATCGACGACACCGCCGGGCTGACCATCGGCGCGCTGCATACCCGGATGCGGCGGTTGCAGCGGCGGCACAATAACGAAATCGGGCTGGTGGTGATCGATTACCTCCAGTTGCTCACCGGCTCGGGACGCTCGTCGAACGACAATCGCGTGCAGGAAATCTCGGAGATTTCTCGCGGGCTGAAGACCTTGGCGAAGGACATGAACGTGCCGGTGCTGGCGTTGTCGCAGCTCAGCCGCGCGGTGGAGCAGCGCGAGGACAAGCGCCCCCAGCTTTCAGATCTGCGCGAATCAGGATCGATCGAGCAGGACGCCGACATCGTCATGTTCGTTTACCGCGAGGATTATTATGTCGCCGCGAAGGAGCCAAAGCGCCCGGTCGAGGGCGACAATGCCAAGGTCTTCGAAGATCACGCGCAGTGGGCGACGGAGATGGAGCGCGTGTTCGGCCTCGCCGAATTGATCATCGGCAAGCAACGGCACGGCGCGACGGGCAAGGTGGTCCTGAAGTTCGAGCCAAGCGTTACCCGTTTCTCGGACTATGTCGGTTATTGATGCACGCTGAGGGGCGAGAGGCGTGAAGACGCTCGTCGACTCGGGCGCGGCGCTTGCCGAAGGTCTGGCCGCCATCCGCGCGCAATGCCAGGTTCCGTCGAGGTTTCCGCCCGAGGTGCTTGCCGCCGCCGAGGTTGCGGTGGGGCGCCAGCCGACCGAGCATGTCGATCGAACGGCGCTACCCCTCGTCACGCTCGACCCGGCGACATCGACTGACCTCGACCAGGCGTTCACGATCGAGACGAGCGGCAGCGATCTGCTGCTCCGCTATGCCATCGCCGACGTCGCCTGGTTCGTGCACGACGGCGATCCGATCGATGTCGAGGCGTGGCGGCGCGGCACGACCTTGTATCTGCCCGATGGCAAGGCGAGCCTGTACCCGCCTGTCCTGAGCGAGAAGGCCGCTAGCCTATTGCCTGAGGGACCACGTCCGGCGGTGATCTTCACCGTGCGGACGGCGTCCGACGGGGCGGTCAAACTTGAAGGCGCCGAGCGAGCGATCGTCCACAGCCGCGCCAAGCTCGCTTACGCCAGCGTGCGCGATGCCGACCTTCCCGCTGGGTTTGCTGACTTCGCACAACGCATCTTCGACGCTGAAGACCGCCGCGGGGCGTCGCGCGTTGAACCGCCGGACCAGGAGGTCACGTCGCTGGGCGGTGGACATTACGAGTTGCAATTTGCGCCAAGGCTGGTCTCGGAGGATCGTAACGCGGCGCTGTCGCTCGCGGCCAATCTCGCCGTCGCGGATGCTTTGCTCGCGCACCGCACCGGTCTGTTCCGTGTGATGCCCCCGCCCGACGAGCGCGCGGTCCATCGCTTGCGCAACGCCGCGACGGCTTTGGAGATCGACTGGCCTGCCGCCGTCTCACTCGCCGATTTCGAAAAAACTCTGGTGGCGACCGATCCCAAGCAAGCGGCATTCATGATGGAGATTCGTAAGGCCGGCGGAGGGGCGTCATATGTGCCGTATCGCGATGGCTCGGTGCCATGGCATGCGGCGATGGCGGCGACCTATGCGCACGCGACCGCGCCGTTGCGGCGCTTGGCGGATCGCTATGTCGTGCGCGCAGCGCTTGCGGTTGCCAACGGGCAGCCCGTGCCGGACGTGGTATCGCAGGCCTTCGAGAAACTGCCGCATGTCATGGCCCGCGCCGACTCGCTTAGCGCGCAGATCGACCGCGCGGTGATCGATCTGGCCGAAGCCGTGATGCTTCATGGCCGCGAGGGCGAGGTGTTTTCGGCGGTGGTCACCGAGATCGACGACCGCGGCGCGCGGATGCAATTGTGTGATTTGCCGGTGGTCACGCGGGTGGAGGCGCATGGCGTCGCGCCGGGCGATGCGCTGCGTGTCAAGCTGATCGCCGCCGATCCGAACACGCGATCGCTGACGTTTCAGCGCATGGCGGGCGCTGCCTAGAATATCGGCTCCTCACCCGGATTTTGGGGCACGTGGATGCCGCACTCGACCTTGTCCCATCCACGCCAGCGGCCCGAGCGCGGATCGTCCCCCGGCAGCACCTTCGACGTGCACGGCGCGCAGCCGATGGAGGGGTATCCCTGCGCCTCGAGCGGGTGGCGGGGAAGCGCGTGGTCCTCGAACCAGGCGTTTATCCGTTCCCTGTCCCAGTCCGCGAGCGGATTGAGTTTAAGGCGCCCTTCGTCCTCTTCAAAGCGTGGTAGTGCTTGGCGACTGTTGGCCTGGAACCCCTTGCGGCCCGAAATCCACGCATCGAACGGGGCAAGCGCGCGGCGCAGCGGCTCGACCTTGCGCAGGTCGCAGCAGCCATCGGGATCATACGACCAGCGCAGCCCGGTAGCGTCCCTCGCCGCAAGCAGGTGCGGATCGGGGCGATACACGCGCAAATCCGTGAACCCGAGCTTTTCCGCCAGTTCGTCACGATATGCTAAAGTCTCGCCAAAGATCTTCTGCGTGTTGGGAAAGATCACGGGCACATCGCGATCGATCTCCGATACGAAATGGAGCAGGACCGCGCTTTCGGCGCCGAAAGATGACACGACGGCGATACGGCCTTTGAGCTCGCCGGTGAGCAATTCGCCGAGCATGTCACCGGTCGCAACGCCGGCGAACCGCGCTTCCATCGCTGCAGCATAGTCGGGCGTGAAGGCGGGGGCGGTGTCGATGACGTCGAGGCGGCGCGCGCGTTCAACCATGACGCAGCCTCCACACCGGCACGCGACCGTCAGCGGCGGGCTGGTACACTGCGTCATACCGCGCGAGCGAGGCGGCGAGGGTGGTCGCGTTGATCTCCGTCTCGGGCGCGAAGCTATCGAAGCCGCAACGGCGCATGAACGGCATCTGATCGACAAGCACGTCGCCCGCCGCGCGCAGCTCGCCGCGATAGCCGCCCTCCCGCAAGATGCGCGCGGCGGAATAGCCACGGCCGTCGCGGAAGGACGGAAAACTCACCTCGATCAGCGCCAGCTGCTTGAGATAGGGAAGGAGCGCGCGCGCATCGTCGCCCGCTTCGATTCGCACCGAGGTCGCGTCGCACTGCCCGGCGAGAAAGGCGTCCAGCGTAACGGTGGGCTGTTCTGCTTCACCCATAAATAGCCTCCTTGAACGGTTCGAACCCGACGCGACGATATGTGTCGAGAAAGCGCTCGCCGACCGCGCGCTCGGCGAGATATTTGTCTGTCACGCGCTCGACCGCATCGACGATTCCGTCTTCGTCGAAACCCGGACCCGTGATCTTGCCGAGGCTTGGGTCTTCCGCGCCCGACCCACCGAGCAGGAGCTGGTAATTTTCGGTGCCCTTCCGATCGACGCCCAGAATGCCGATATGCCCGGCGTGGTGATGGCCGCAGGCGTTGATGCACCCACTGATCTTGAGCTTCAATTCGCCGAGATCGCGCTGACGACCCAGATCGGCGAAGCGAGACGCGATCTTCTGCGCGACGGGTATCGATCGGGCGTTGGCGAGGCTGCAATAGTCGAGCCCGGGACAGGCGATGATGTCGCTGATCAGGTCGAGATTAGGCGTGGCGAGCCCTGAGGTGGCGAGCGATACCCAAACATCGTGAAGATCGTCCACTCGAACGTGCGGCAGTACGATATTCTGCGCGTGCGTCACCCGCAACTCATCGAAACTGAACCGTTCCGCCAAATCAGCCATAGCATCGATCTGATCCGCCGAGGCATCGCCAGGAATGGCGCCAAGGGCTTTAAGGCTGATGTTGACGATGGCGTACCCGGGCTGTTTGTGCGGGTGGACGTTCTGATCAAGCCACGCGGCGAAGGCGG
>JBDSKT010000023.1:0-13278 GCA_039916765.1 Sphingomonas sp. | reverse complement strand
GAAGCACGGGCAAGGTGCTGACCCTCGCCTGGGTCGATGGGATCAAGCTGTCCGATCGCGCCGCGCTGGTCGCCGCCGGCTACGACATGAAGGCACTGGCGAACACGTTGGTGCACGCCTTCCTGCGCCAGGCGATCTCGGAAGGGTTCTTCCACGCCGACATGCACCAGGGGAACTTGTTCGCGCTGCCCGGCAACAAGATCGCCGCGATCGACTTCGGCATCATGGGCCGGATCGACCGACGCGCGCGGGTGTGGCTGGCGGAGATTCTCTACGGGCTGATCACCGGTAACTACAAGCGCGTCGCGGAGATCCATTTCGAGGCCGGCTATGTCCCCTCGCATCACAATGTCGCCGAATTCGCCACGGCGCTGCGCGCGGTCGGCGAGCCGATGCGCGGGCTCGCGGTCAAGGACATGTCGATCGGCATGATGCTCGACGGGCTGTTTTCGATCACGCGCGATTTCGACATGCAGACCCAGCCGCATTTGTTGCTGCTGCAAAAGACCATGATGATGGTCGAGGGCGTGGCGACCGCGCTCGATCCCGATATCAACATGTGGGACACCGCCGCGCCCTTCGTGAAGGAATGGATCCGCACCGAGCTGGGTCCGGAGGCCGCGCTCGCCGACCGGCTGATCACCGACCTGCGCACGCTGGCGCGGCTACCCGACCTGATCCGCAACATCGAGGCGCGCTATCCCGCGCCGGGCGGAGCGCCGCCCACGCCGCCGCTGAAGGAGATCGAGATCGTGCGTATCGGCGGCGGATGGCGCTACATCGTGCTCATCCTCCTCACCGCCGCAGTGAGCGTCGCGGCGACATGGGCGGTGCTGCGTTAGCGTCGCGATGGCGAGCCGTCCCCGCTCCCCGCTCTGGCTCGCACTCCCCTCGCGCTTCGCCGCGTTGAAAAAGCCGAGCGCGCGGATCACCCTCGCGCTGCTCGCGCTGCTGCTTGCCGCGACGATGCTCGCGCTGGCCGCGCCCGACGCGCCAGCCGGCGACGCCGACGCGGCAACGTCGGTAAGCCACGCCGCCGATCTCGACTTGTACGAATCGATCGTCGCGGGCGTGCGCGGCGGCGGCGATTATTACGCCGTCAGCGCCGAGGCGCTGCGCGCCCGCGACCGTCCACTGCGCCCCTTCGTCAGCGTCCGCTTGCCGACGCTCGCGCTGATCGAAGCCGCGATGCCGCCTTTCGCCAGCACCCTGCTGCTTTACCTGCTCGGGGTGACGGTGCTGCTCGCCTGGTTCATCCGCCTGCGCCGGGCGTTCACGCGCGCGCCACCGCTGGGCGTCGCCATGATCCTGATGGTCGGCGGAATGGCGGCGTTCGTGCAAGGCGAATTGATCGCGTTCCACGAGGTGTGGGCCGGGCTGCTCATCGCGCTGTCGCTCGCGCTCAGACGGCAGGACCGCTGGCTCGAAGCGGTGGCGTTCGCCCTGATCGCGATGCTCGTGCGCGAGACGGCGGCGCTCTACGTGGCCGTCATGTTGGCGCTGGCGTTCCTCGAAGGCAAACGCCGCGAGGCCGCCGGGTGGGCCGTGGCGCTCGCGGTGTTCGCGGTAGTGATGGCGTTCCACGCGCACGCGGTGGCGCAAGTCGTGCGGCCCGGGGATCCTGCTTCGCCGGGCTGGGCCGGCCTCCTCGGCTTCGGCTTCTTCGTCAAGACGATGAGCATCTCGACCGCGCTGGTGCTCGCGCCTCTTTGGCTCGCCGCCTTGCTCGTCGGTCTGGCGCTATTCGGCTGGAGCGCGTGGAACGACCCGCTGGCGCTGCGGGCGCTCACCATCTTCGCCGCTTATGCCGCGCTGCTCGGGCTGTTCGGACGCGCCGACACCTTCTATTGGGGGCTGATGATCGCGCCGACATTCCTGGTGGGCCTCGCCTTCGTGCCCGACGCCTTGCGCGATCTGCTGACGGCCGCGACCGACCGGCGCCGCATTATCGTCACCCGAGCGGTGCGGTGAAACATGTCCTGCTCATCGTCGGTGGCGGCATCGCGGCGTACAAGGCGTGCGAACTGATCCGCCTGTGCCGCAAGGCCGATATCGGCGTGACCTGCGTGCTGACGTCCGGCGGAGCGCATTTCGTGACGCCGATGACGCTCGCCGCCTTGTCGGGAAACCAGGTGTTCACCAGCCTGTGGGACCTGAAGGACGAAGCCGAGATGGGCCATATCCAGCTCAGCCGCGCCGCAGACCTGATCGTCGTCGCCCCGGCCACCGCCGACTTGATGGCCAAGATGGCCGCCGGCGTCGCGGACGATCTCGCCACCACGCTGTTGCTCGCGACCGATAAGAAAGTGCTCGCCGCACCCGCGATGAACGTACGCATGTGGCGGCATGCGGCGACGCGGCGGAACGTCGCGACGTTGCGCGGCGATGGCGTGACGGTGCTCGATCCCGATGAGGGCGACATGGCTTGCGGCGAATTCGGTCCCGGCCGGCTGCCCGAGCCGGAGGCGATCTTCGTCAGGATCCGGGAGATGCTTGCGGCATGACGGCTCGCCCTGACGCTTCTTTCGCCTGACATGCTGACCGGCACCCACATCCTCGTCACCGCCGGCCCCACGCACGAGCCGATCGATCCAGTGCGCTACATCGCCAACCGTTCCTCGGGGAAACAGGGGTTCGCGATCGCGGCGGCGCTGGCCGCGCTTGGCGCCCGGGTAACTCTGATCACCGGTCCCGTCGCCCTCCCCACCCCGCCGGGCGTGACCCGGATCGACGTCGAGACCGCGATGGAAATGGCCAACGCCGTCGCGCAGGCGCTTCCGGCCGACGCGGCGGTGATGGTCGCGGCGGTCGCCGACTGGCGGGTCGCGGCGGCGGATCAGAAGATCAAGAAGGGCGATGCCGCCCCGGTCCTGCACCTCGTGGAAAACCCCGACATCCTCGCCACGCTCGCGAAGAGCCCTCGCCGCCCGCGCCTCGTCATCGGCTTCGCGGCCGAGACCGAGCGCGTGCTTGAGCACGCCACGGCCAAGCGCCTGCGCAAAGGCGCCGACTGGATCGTCGCCAACGACGTGTCGGGGCCAGCCGGACAAAGCGTGATGGGCGGGGCGGCCAATACCGTGCACATCGTCAGCGCGGACGGGGTCGAGAGTTGGGAACGGATGCCGAAGGAAGCGGTGGCGCAGCGGCTGGCGCGACGGATCGAGACGGCGCTGGCGTAAGGGGCTGGCGTGACAGGGGCCGCGCTGGCGGCCGACGCGGCGGATCGGAACCGACCGTTCGCTCGGCCTATCGGCTGAATCCGTGATTTGCCACGTGAGCTTCCGGGCCGGATCGGTATAGGTGATCGGACGAGCATGAACATATCGGATGGAAAACGCATGGCCGCCCCCCGTCGGCGCTGGACCACCGCGCGCTACCGCGCGCTGCTGCGGACACGAGGGCCAGGCTCGGTGCGCTTCCGGACCCGGGTGGCCGTTCTTACTGGCGCGATCGCGGTGGGGCTGGTCGCCATCATGTTCGCCAAGGGGGCGGACGCTGCGGGGCGGCTTTTCGTCGGTTATGCCCATCGATTGGGGTGGCTGGCACTGTTGACGACGCCGCTGGGATTCATGGCGCTCGTCTGGGCCACGCGCCGCTTCGCGCCCGCGGCGCGCGGATCGGGCATACCGCAGGTGATCGCCGCGCGCGCAGACCCCGAAGCCGCGATGGGCGCGCTCATTTCGGTTCGCACCGCGCTGGCCAAGGCGCTGCTGACGATCGGCGCCGTCCTCAACGGCGCATCGGTTGGGCGCGAGGGACCCACAGTCCAGCTCGCCGCCGCCGTGATGGGTCTCAGCCACCGCATCATGCGCGTTCCCCTGCGCGCCCCGGTCGTCATCGCGGGCGGCGCCGCCGGCGTGGCCGCGGCGTTCAACACGCCGCTCGCAGGTCTGCTGTTCGCGATCGAGGAACTCGCCTCGGCTTACGAGCAGCGCGTAACGTTGCTGGTGCTGTCCGCCATCGTCATCGCGGGCATGGTCGCGCAGTCGGTCGATGGAGATTATGTCTATTTCGGGCCGATCGGCGCGCACATGCCGATCGTGATGGCGTTGATCGTCGCGCCCGTCGCGGGGGTAGCCGGCGGCTTGGCCGGCGGGCTGTTCTCCAAGCTGGTGC
Organism: Sphingomonas sp.; assembly: GCA_039916765.1. Classification (GTDB taxonomy): domain Bacteria; phylum Pseudomonadota; class Alphaproteobacteria; order Sphingomonadales; family Sphingomonadaceae; genus Sphingomonas. The sequence continues at coordinate 9,162 of JBDSKT010000023.1, read as the reverse complement.
TCGCCATGGCGACCGGGGGCAATCGGGTCGCGCGGTGGAGCAGGCAGTATCCGCTGATCTTTGCCGGGCTGTGCGGCCTGGTCGTCGCGGCGCTCGGCGTTGCCTCGGGATTGACCTGGGGCACCGGATATTCGGCGGCGCGCGCGATGATCGTCGGCGTCGATGCGCCGCTATGGTTCGGGCCGGCCAAATTCGTCGTGACGATGGCCACCGCGGTGGCCGGGCTTCCCGGCGGCATCTTCGCGCCGTCGTTGGCGGTGGGCGCCGGGCTGGGCAACCTGTTGCGCGAGCTGTTCCCCGGCAGCCCGGCCTCGGCGATCGTGATACTCGGCATGGTGGGCTATTTCGCCGGCGTGGTGCGTGCGCCGCTCACCGCGGTCATCATCTTGTCGGAAACGACCGCCAGTCGCGGCTTGATGCTGCCGATGTTCGCCACCGCCTTCATCGCCGATGCCGCCAGCCAGTGGGTTTCGAAGGAAAAGCTCTACCACGGCCTTTCGAAGACTTTCGCCGAATCATGACCGCGCACCGCCGCCGGCGTCGCGCGAGGCGGCGGCGCGCGCTTCGGTCTCGATCCGGGGCAGGCCGAATCGCGCTGTCCTACACGCCCGCTTCCTGTCATGCTCGTAGCGGTTCTCGCGACTTTCGGTCCGCCGCCGCCCGCGGCCGGAGATCAGTGTCAGTTTGCGCGGCACCTTCGTCACCTTCCGCGCTGCGTTTGCCCCGTCCATACCGTCGCATCGACCTCGTCCGCGCGGCGTGGGTGCTCCCATCACCCGGCAATCGCGGCTAGGACAGGCCGGACATGACATCGATTCGCATCGCCATCCGCCGCTTACCGCATGGGAAGAGCCTGCCGCTCCCGGCCTATGCCACCGATGGCGCGGCGGGGATGGACGTCGTCGCTGCCGAAGATCTGGTCCTCGCTCCCGGCGCACGACACGCCGTCGCCACCGGCTTCGCCCTCGCTATTCCGGAGGGGTTTGAGGTGCAGGTCCGCCCGCGCTCGGGCCTCGCGCTCAAGCACGGGGTGACGTGCCTCAATACCCCCGGCACGATCGATAGCGACTATCGCGGCGAGGTGAAGGTAATCCTGGCCAATCTGGGCAGTGAGCCCTTCACGGTCACGCGCGGCGATCGCATCGCGCAACTCGTCCCCGCGCCCGTCCAACGCGCGGCGCTCGATGAGGTTGAAAACCTCGACGAGACCGCACGCGGCGACGGTGGCTTTGGTTCGACCGGCCGGTAGCGATACGCCATGCCGCTCAGCGATGACGAGCTCGAACGGTATGCAAGGCACATCGTGCTCCGCGAAATTGGCGGCGCCGGGCAGCAGCGGCTTCGGCGGGCGCATGTCGTCATGGTCGGTGCTGGCGGGATCGGCTCCCCCGCCATCCAGTATCTTGCCGCTGCCGGGATCGGCCGGCTCACGCTGATCGACGACGACCACGTCGATCTCTCCAACCTGCAGCGCCAGACCTTGTTCGGCACCGGCGATGTGGGGAAACCCAAGGTAGCCGTGGCGGCGGCGGCGGTGACGCGGCTCAACCCCGGCGTCGCGGTCGATGTTAGCGCCGTGCGGATCGATGCGGACAATGCCGCGACGCTGATCGCCGGCGCCGACGTCGTGCTCGACGGGTGCGACAATTTCGCCACGCGGCTGGCGGTCGCCGATGCGGCACTCGCCGCGCACGTGCCGCTCGTTTCGGCGGCGGTCGGCCAGTTCGAGGGACAACTCGCGGTCTATCGCGGATGGGAGGCGAGCCGGCCCTGCTATCGTTGTTTCGTCGGCGCCGACCCCGACCGCGCCGAGGCAAGCTGCGCCGATGCGGGCATCCTCGGGGCGATGGCCGGCATGATGGGCAGCCTCGCCGCGCTCGAAGTGATCCGCGCGGTCGTTCAGTTCGGGGAAGACAGCGCGGGCAAGCTGCTCATCGCCGATGCGCTTGCGCTTCGGTTCCGGACGATCGTGCTGCCCAAGGATCCCGGGTGCAGCGCTTGCGGTCAGACCGCTGCGTAGCCGCGATACCAATCGACGAAGCGCGGCACGCCGACGTCGATCGGCGTTGATGGCGTAAAGCCCAGATCGCGCTGGATCGCGCTGATATCGGCGAAGGTGGCGTGGACATCGCCGGGCTGCATCGGCTGGTAATCGCGGATCGCCTCGCGGCCGCACGCCTGCTCGATCACCTCGATCAGCCGGCCAAGTTCCTCCGCACGGTGGTTGCCGATATTGTAGAGGGCGTGCGGCGAAACGCTGCCGCCCGCCTTGAGGGCGCCGTCGTCCGCCGGCGGCCGGTCCAGTGCGGCGATCACGCCCGCGACGATGTCGTCGATATAGGTGCAGTCGCGCTGCATCTTGCCGTGGTTGAAAACCTTGATCGGCCGCCCCTCCAGCACCGCGGCGGTAAACAGCCATACCGCCATGTCGGGGCGTCCCCATGGACCGTACACGGTGAAGAAACGCAGCCCCGTCTGCGGCAGGCGATAGAGATGCGCGTAGCTTTCGCTCATCAGCTCGTCCGCTTTCTTCGTCGCGGCGTAGAGCGAAACGGGATGATCGGCGCGATCCTCGACGCGGAACGGCAGCGAGGTGCTGTTGCCATATACCGAGGAGGATGAGGCATAGACGAGATGCTTTACCGCACGCGCTCGCGCCAATTCGAGAATGTTGAGATGCCCGAGTAGATTGGACGCGGCGTAGGCACGTGGGTTTTCGATCGAATAGCGCACGCCCGGCTGCGCGCCCAAATGCACTATGTGGTCGATGTCGGTTCCGCGCAGCGCGTCACCGAGCGCATCAGCGTCGCTGAAGTCCGCATCGACAAAGCGCACCGCATCACCCAGCGCCGCGAGCCGGGCTCGTTTCAAGGCGACCGGGTAATAATCGTTGAGGTTGTCGATCGCGACCACGGCATCGCCCCGCGCGGCGAGCGCTGCGGCGACATGGTATCCAATGAACCCGGCGCCGCCGGTGACGAGAATGGTCATGCCCCGCCCCTATGCCAAAATGGTTACCGTCGGTTTTCGGCGATTTCGCTCACGGCAAACGCGCGCACGGCCGCGCCCAGGTCCTCGCGCGCGAGCGCAACCGCCAAATTGGCCTGGACATAACCTGCCTTGTCTCCGCAATCGAAGCGCCTTCCCTGGAAGGTGACGCCGTGGAACGGCTGCCCCCCGATCATTTGCGCCATCGCATCGGTCAACTGTATCTCGCCCCCTGCTCCCGCTTCCTGCGTTTCGAGCACGCGCATGACATCGGGCTGGAGGATGTAACGGCCGATCACGACGAGATTGGACGGCGCGCTCCCGCGCCTCGGCTTTTCGACAAGGCCCCGCACCTCGGTTACCGCGCCGTCCCGCGCGCCGGGCGTGATGACGCCGTATTTGTCCGTGTCCCCTTCGGCGACTTCCTGCGCGCAGATGAGATTGCCGCCAAGCCGGTTGTAGGCATCGACCATCTGCTTGAGGCAGCCAGGCGTGCCTTCCATGAAATCGTCCGCAAGCAGCACCGCGAACGGCTCGTCCCCGACGATGTCGCGCGCGCACCATACCGCGTGCCCCAAACCCATCGGTTCCTGCTGTCGAACATAGGCCACCGAGCCAGGCTTCAGGCGGGTCTGGTGGAGCAATTCCATCGATTTGCCCCGGTTCGCCATTGTCGTTTCGAGTTCATAGGCAATGTCGAAATGATCCTCGATCGCCGACTTGCCGCGCCCCGTAACAAAGATCATCTGCTCGATCCCGGCCTCGAGTGCCTCATCGACCGCATATTGGATCAATGGGCGGTCAACCACGGGCAGCATTTCCTTGGGTAGCGCCTTGGTGGCGGGCAGAAACCGCGTGCCGAGACCGCCAACGGGAAAGACTGCCTTGCGCAGGGGTTTGAACGTCATGAGCCGCGTGCTTCTCGCCAAAACGGATTAGGAAACCGACCGCGCTTCGGCCCAAGGTGCCATTCGAGTCAACCGGATTATCCCCGCTTTAATCCGCCGGAGGTATCACTACATCATGGCCAGCGCCCCTCGCCCCAAGATTCTCTTGATATTCGGTACACGTCCCGAGGCGATCAAGCTTTTTCCGGTCGTGCGCGCGCTCGAAACAAATGCCACGCTGCAAGTACGCACGTGCGTCACCGCGCAGCACCGTGGGCTGCTCGACCAGGTCCTGAGCATCGCCGGCGTGATCCCCGACGTCGATCTCGACCTCATGGAGCCGGGGCAGACGCTTGACCGGCTTACCGCGCGACTGCTGACGGGGCTCGGCGACGTGATGGACGCCGAAATGCCCGATCGGGTGATCGTTCAGGGCGACACCGCCACCGCTATGGCGGGCGCGCTCGCCGCTTATTACCGCAAGGTGCCCGTGAGCCATGTCGAGGCCGGTCTTCGATCGGGTGATATCTACCAGCCATGGCCGGAGGAAGTGAACCGGCGAATCGTCGCGCCGATCGCCGATCAGCATTTCGCGCCGACCGACGTGTCCGCCGCAGCGTTGATGCGCGAGAATATCGATCCTTCGACGATCCACGTCACCGGCAACACAGTGATCGATGCGCTTTACGCAACACGTGAACGGATCGCGGCGAATCCATTGCTCGCGGCAGGGCTCGATCCGATCGCGGAGCGGTTCGCGGGCAAGCGGATCGTCCTCGTCACGACGCACCGGCGTGAGAATTTCGGCGGCGGCATGGAAAATATCGCCCGCGCGCTGGCCCGCATCGCCGACCGCGACGACACCGCGATCCTCTTCCCCGTCCACCCCAATCCAAATGTCGTATCCGTGATGGACTCGCTGCTTGGCGATAGGCCCAACATCGCGCGGATCGAGCCGCTCGACTACCCCCACTTCATCCGCGCCCTCGAGCTGTGTGATGTCGCGCTGACCGATTCGGGAGGCGTGCAGGAAGAGGCCCCCGCGCTCGGCAAGCCGGTCCTCGTGATGCGCGATACGACCGAACGGCCCGAAGGCGTAACCGCGGGCACCGCCAAACTGATCGGGACGGACCCGGTGAGGATCGTTTCCGAAATCTCAACCCTGTTGGGCGACAAGCGTGCCTATTCGGCCATGGCCCGCGCCCACAACCCGTTCGGCGACGGTCATGCATCCGAACGGATTGCAAAGGTTGTCGCCGATGGTTTCGGATGCTGAACTCAAGGTCGCGGTTCTCGGGCTTGGCTATATCGGCCTACCCAGCGCCGCGATAATCGCCCGCACCGGCGCCCAGGTGCTCGGCGTCGATGTGGCCGCGTCGGTGGTCGAGACGGTCAATTCGGGCAAGGTGCATATCGAGGAAGTCGATCTCGACGGACTGGTTTCCGGCGTCGTGGCCCGCGGAAAGCTTCGCGCCTCGATGCAGATCGAGCCCAGCGATGTGTTCGTCATCGCCGTGCCGACCCCCTTTGGCGAGGATCACGCCCCCAATATCGGCTATGTTCTCCAGGCCGCCACTACGATCGCGACCGTGTTGAAGGCAGGCGACGTGATCATCCTGGAATCGACGTCACCTGTAGGAACGACGGAGAAAGTGCGCGACCTGCTCTCGACGTTGCGCCCCGATCTTCGGATGCCGGGCGTCACCGGCGAACCGGCTGACATCGCCATCGCCTATTGTCCGGAGCGCGTGCTGCCAGGTCGCATTCTGGTCGAGTTGATCGACAACGACCGCGTGATCGGCGGCATCACGCCGCGCTGCGCGAGGAAGGCCCTGCAATTCTATCGCCGCTTCGTGCGCGGTGCGTGCGTGACGACGACGAGTCGCGCTGCGGAGATGACCAAGCTCACGGAAAACGCCTTCCGCGACGTTAACATCGCCTTCGCCAACGAGCTAAGCCTTGTCGCCAACACGATGGGCGTCGATGTGTGGGAAGTCATTCGCCTCGCGAATCGCCACCCGCGCGTCAACATATTGTCGCCTGGACCCGGCGTCGGCGGCCATTGCATCGCGGTTGATCCGTGGTTTCTCGTACACGCCGACCGGAAAAATACCCCGCTCATCCGCACCGCGCGTGAAGTGAACGACGGCAAGACCGAGCACGTGATCGCCGAAGCTTCGGCGTTGATCGAATCCCTGCCCGGTGTGCCGGTCGCGTGCCTGGGGCTCGCGTTCAAGGCGAACATCGATGATTTTCGAGAGTCGCCCGCGTTGAGGGTCGCCAGCGCTCTCGCCGCGCGTTTTGGGAGCCGGATACGCATCGTCGAGCCACACATCGCGGTGCTGCCTAATGCGTTCGACAGCACTGGCGCGACATTGACGGACGTCGATACGGCGCTCGCAACCTGCCCCGTCATGATCGTGCTGGTCGATCATGACGTATTCAAATCGATCCCTCTCGGGGAACGTGCTGGCAAGTCTATACTCGATACGCGCGGGATCTGGCCCGATCAGCCGTCAAGCAAAACGGGTGCAGTACGATTAAGCCTAGCGGTCTAGGGCTTTGATTTGGGCTGCGTGTTGGCCTTGGAAGTATAGGGCGCGGGACGGCTGGTTTGGGTATCAATCTTAGGAGTGTAGGCCGCGGCGTAGTTGGTCTGCGTGCCGTGAATCGGGTCGATCCGCGTCCGCAGACGAGTATCTAGACGGGTATCGATACGCTTCAGCGCGCGCCGATCCTTGCTTTCCGAACTTCCGTCGATATCTTCGACACGGCTGCCGAATGCCCGCTGATTTTGCTTGATAGTGGATTGGGCCATTGCCGCAGTGGAAAAGACCAATGCCCCGCATAGGCCTGAGGCGACTATCCATCTGCTCGGTACATGCCGATTGATCATGACGGTCTTTCGCTCACTATTTCAGTCGCGCCAGCGAGACCCAATCGATCGAGCCGGTTACGCCGGAAAGGGCGTCCGTTGGCCGCGCGACTAGCTGCAACCACTGCGTTTTGCAATCGCCAGGTACGGAAAACATACCCATAAAGCGTCTGCCTCGTTCCGGCGAGCTGCCAATTTGAACCGAACCTAGCGGCCGTCCATCGGCACAGATGATCTGCCAATATGGTTGGCTCTCCTTTGGCTGGGCAACATTCACCGCCATCGTTTCAAGTCGATATGTGCCCGGCGGCAGCACACGCATCTGTCTGGCGACGATACCTGCGGCTGTTGCCGGCACACTGAATGACAAGACACCTCGCCCGGCCAATCGCTCGAGCACCGTCTGGACGCCGTTATCCGCCGTCAACTGCCAGTCGAACGGCGAGCCATCCACATTTGCACGATCGAATCCGCCATTGACTGGCTGGGTATCGTTCAAGCCGCGATGGGTCGATACATAATACCGCCAAGCGAGATCCGGATGTGTCGAAACCAGATTCGCCAATGTCGAGCTCTCTACATCCGGCGACGGTGGCGCGCCGATCCGACGAAGGTCCGATAACAAGGCCAGTGTTGCAGTGAAATCGTTACCGGTCGTGGCGACGGTCGCTAGAAATGCCGGTCCCCAGGAAGGCTTTGTCGCCAATAGTTTTGCGAGTTCCATTCTCAGACTGGGATCAACCAGGGTGCCCTGCAGTACCGGAAACATGATCGCTTGAGCTTCGGGCGAAGTACGGAGGGCAATATCGTAATGCCGCAACGCCGACTTTACGTCGCCATGCGCCACCGCACGCTCGATGAAATACATCTGTGTCCCAAGGTCGCGGCGAGACAGTCGTTGCGCATAGGCAAACAAGCCCGCTTCCCGGTTGAGATCGCCCCGTGCTTCAGCATCGATTGCCAGTGTGTCGATCGCAGCAACACTGGTTGGATCTCGTTCGATGATATGACGCGCAATATCGACCGCCTCTTGTCGATTTCCGGCCGATTTCGCACCGAGGATCATGCGACTTGCGATCGCCCCCAACGCCGCCGTATCGCTCGGCGCCAATGCCACCGCCGCCTCCGGCTGAGCCTCTCGAAGCGCCGATGCGAGACCCCTTGAAACGGCAATCCAACCGACGGCCAACAGGCCAGCAATCAGCACGCTGCGGGCGAGCCAAATTCGCGACGAGACCTGACGACCGAGGCGATTCACTTACCAGTCCTGGCCTTTTCCTCCGCGCGGTGGTCGCGGCCGTAACCATAACCATATTCGTACCCATAACCCATGCGCGCGCGCTTCGCCTCGAACTTGGTGAGGACGCCTCCGATGATGTTGGCGTGCGCATTGGCAAGGCGGGCCAGCGCGGTACGAACCATGCTTGTGCGGATCCCGTGCGATTCGACGACGTAGACCGTACCTTCGACGCGGCTGGCGATCAACGGAGCGTCCGCAAGGCCCATAACCGGCGGCGAATCGATCACGACCTGATCAAATTGCTGGAGAAGCTGGCTAATCAATTTGGGCAACCGGTCTCCGGTCAGCAGTTCCGCCGCGTTGGGCGGGATCGGTCCCGCCGTGATAACGGTTAGACCCAGCGCTTCGAACGGCACCAACAAGGATGCAATATCGTCCGATCCCGCTAGGTAATTACTCAGTCCGCGATCGTGTGAGACACCCGCGAAGTGATGCACCGATGGTGAGCGCATATCGCCGTCAACCAGCACAACCCGTTTGTGCGAACGTGAGAGCATTGTCGCCAGAGCCAAGGCCGTGGTGGATTTGCCCTCCATCGGCCGCGTACTGGTGACCGCAAGCGATCGCGGCACGCCATGCTCGGTCGTAAACTCTAGATGAGTCTGCACCGCAAGGAACGAATCGACCATTTCTGACTTGCGGTCCTGAAGCGCGTCGATGGGTTCTCGATCCACAAGCTTCGGTATCGCGCCGAGCAACGGCAAGCCAAGCTGGCGCTCGATTTCTGCCGGGTCAGCAATCGCTTCATCGATCTGCTCCAGTGCAAAGGCCAACAGGCCGCCCAACGCCAAACCCGCAAGCAATGCCAGCGCGAGATTCAGGACCATTCGAGGACTAGATGGCTTAACCGGAGCATCCGCCTGATCGACAATGGAAACATTGTTGACCCCTACTCCACCAGCAACCCCGATCTCTTTATATCGCTGCAGGAGTCCGTCGTAGAGTTGGCGGTTGGTATCTACATCGCGCTGGAAAATATTGTATTGGATGCTCCGCCGACGAAGATCGAGGAGTCCGGCCTTGAGACCATCGACCTTGGCCTTGAGCCGATTTTCACGATCCAAAGCTGCACGGTAGTCCGCCGCGACCGATCCGGTAACGCGCCCTTCTTC